>NZ_BAABMO010000054.1:0-18699 GCF_054767435.1 Proteus sp. MB838 | reverse complement strand
CCGAAGCTCCCGAATAACAACGAGGGTTTATTTTTGACCTGTCAGCCCAACACCAACTGCTTCAGGTCGTTTGGTACATGCAGAATACCAAGCGGCAATACGGCATTTGCCTTCCAGTGTTGAGATATCACCCTGATATGCAACAACGCCATTTAAACCAACAGAAGGAATGTTAAATGCCTCTGTCTTCATGCCACTAAACAGCGCATGGTTAAGCGGGATAGGTTGAGATAGCAGAGTAATTGAATCATCAGCCCAGAAGATGTTTGTCTTAGACGTTTTCACGTTAAGGACATTAATTGCCGCGCCATTTGCAAGAGATGTATTCACGTTGGCATATGCGCGTTGTTCTGGTTTTAAATCTGCATCATCAAGCGCAATCGGCTTAGGCATAATGGTAATGTTGTTACCTTCAACACCAACAACAGCAAATGTTGCATCCTGAGTCAGTAAGTCTTTCGCCATTTGCGAGATGAACTTAACACCAGCAAAACTGATCTTATCACCGCGTTTAAATGCTGAACCGTCACTAACTTTAACTACTGCTGTGCGGTTATCAACGTTTTCACGATTTCCGTCAACATCTTCTTTCCATGCTTCAGGCTTGAACTTCTGCGCACCATCAACTGTAACACCAGTTGCTGTTCCAGCGGTTAGAGTTGGAAGCTTAGGTGAGCGAAGAACATCTTCAAAACCTGCAACTTGCTTTTGAATGGTTCCTGATTTATACGCTTCCTCTTGAATTCGTCCATATAAATCTTTACCCACCAGGTTATAACCAGCTTTGAGATAATCATCAGGGTTAAAGAAGTAACTCAACCCTTCATTGCGGTTTAACTCACGAGAGAAGATAAGAGATTCAGCCTGCGATACAAAACCCCAAGAATCCGCACCGTTAGATAAATCACCAGCATCAGCAATAACTAATGAGGCAGTTTCAGCTGCCTGTTTAGCAATGGATGTTTCGACGTTATTTGCCAGCTTAAGTCCTGATGCACGAATACGACGACGTATAGACGTTTCGTCACGAACATCATCAGCACGTAAACCGAAGAAATCGTTATCAGGAACGCCCATGTTACATTTAACAGACAATTCCAAAATGCCAGTTTCTTTATCTGTTAAATCCCAGCCTTTCTGCGTTGGCGCTTCTTGCTCTACTGGCATCCAGATAGTGTTTTGTGAACGTTGCATATCACCAGCTGGAGGTGTGTATTTACCTACACGCTGAGCCATTGGACAGTTATTTTCGATAGTGTTTACTACTTCATCCACCATATAGGTGATAATTTGACCTTCATTTAAAGCCATTATTTTATTCCTTGTAATTTAGCCTTGATAGCGCGGTACTTTTGTACATCACCTTTACTTGCTGCATCATCCATTTGCTTTTGTAATGCCGCGACATTTGCCGCTGTAACATCACCGCTAATAGGTTCGTCAGCAGGTGGTGCAGATGAACGTTGTGTACCGCGAGGCTTGAGAGTTAAACGATCAGCTAATCGAGTGAGTTCGATAGTGACTTGAACTGGATTTTTGCTAAATAAATCTTGTGCTTTTTCAGGGTTTGCACCTAGGTAGTAAATGATAGCGGCTGATTTTTCGGGAAAGTTCTGCGCGATACCCTCATAAACACCTTGAGGTAACACTTGCAACGCTGAATCTTCCTTTTCCTGATAGTCAGGCAAGTTTAACTTCTCAGCCGCATCATAATGAGCCTTGATTGCATTAGCGATTTGTTGACCTTGCTGTGTGTATTCCTGAGTTTTACGACCCTGATCCGCCACAGCTTTACTTCTTGCATCTAAAGCCTTGTTTTGCCATTTCAGCAACTCAGCCTGAAACGCAGCGTTAGCCTTATGAGTGTCATAGTCATATTTACCGAGTGCCTCATCAGATAAAAAATCATCCAGCTTAGGCATTTCTGGTAGCTCAGGATTTACCCGCAAGTTTTCAGGAAGTTCGCCATTTTCAATTGCTGCTATCTGTTGCTCAATTTCTCGCTGACGTTTACGAGCGATGCGTTTCGCTGCTTGGATAGCGTTATTGTTTGGTTTCCCTTCCTGTGGTTTCTCATCGTCTTTCAGGACAATCTCGAAGCCTTCCTCCTGTCCTGCTGCTGAGTTGGCATTTTCAGCAGACTGACTTTCTACGGATGCCGCCGCCTGATCGTCGGACAGGTTTAATTCTTCAGAGTTATTCTGAATTTCGGTGGTTGTACTCATGATATTTAACTCTCTTACATGGATTGAGGATTATTCTCGACGCTATTGTCGGTAGGAATGTTTTGTTGTTGCTGTTGTGCAACCTCGTTCAGAAGTTTAATGGTCTCTCTTACTGCCGATTCATCTATGTTTCTAGCCTGAGCCAGTTTATAGACTGTATTAGCTTGAGACTCCATTGCATCTTGCTGAGCGGTAAATGCTTTGATTTGAGTTTGCGCTGTTTGGTTATTAGCTTTGGTTTGCTCTGCTTGAGCCGCGATGATTTGCGCCTGAGCTAACATAGCGTTAGGATCTTGATTGCTTTGTGCTGCTTGCTGAGCTTCCATCAACCATTGTTGTTCTTCCTCGGTTTCTGGTTTCTTCAAGCCATTAACAATCAATTCCTTGTTGGCGTAATCTCTGATGTATTCGACCCCTTTACCTTCCATCATATTTGCATATGTCAGCATCATGACATTCCACATTGGATGCTCTACTGGAACCTTGGTAATAAGCTCACCTATCTCAGCCCTAGCAGCATCTTTTTGCGATTGGAAAGATGGCCCTACATCAGTGAATGTTTCGTACTTGCCTCGGATATCATTGCGAACAATCATTTCACCTTTGCGGAAGTCTAATTCTTCCTGCATTAGCTCAACCTGATTCTCACCCCCATCTTCAGCAGTTGTTGTTACTGTTCGGTTGGTGTCGTATATCTCAGCCGCAATTGATGCGTAAATTTCACCATCACGGCGCATCGCGATAGCTAAGTTATCCTGAAACACGTATGTCTCTAGGTCGATGCGACTATTTAGTTGATTGACGGTATCGAACGCCACCTGACCATTGGCCGCATCAGTATCGACACCGACACGAGCGGTTGATTTAGCTGCTTCCGTTGCCACTTCTAGTAGTAATGCATCAGCCTGTGAAACCTCGGCATTCTCCATATAAGCAACGGGTGAAGGAGGTAGGTCATTATTATTTTCATCAGTACGGTTGAGTAGATAGTAAGGGTAATCGTCCTCACCGCTAAACATGTGTTCATACCCTGCTATCTGCTCAGGATAGAAAAACGGCTTTTTCTTAGGCGATTTAGCGGCGGTGTCGGCAGACTTGGATAATATGAAGTTACGCAACCTTTGGGCGTCTTTCGACAGCCTAACAACCCCTTCGTATAACTCGTTATCATCAAAAAATGACCACTCGCCGTACAAAGGTACAATCGGTATGTGCTCGCCAGCTATTGGCATCTTATCTTTCAGAATGTCGGTGCTAGTGATGATTGACTTATAGACTCTGCGCTTTTTAACCCTACGCTCACCTACCTTTTGATAGCCAGCATTTGCCAGTTCATCAATCTTTTCTTTAGCTTCTTTTGCCGAATACGTTTGAAGGTCATTAGTTATCGGGTCACGATAAACAAACACCAACTCTTTCTTTTCTTCAACCTCATAATACTCAGCGATATGAATTGTCTTTCCACTCGACCAAGTGAACAGCAATTCGTTATTCGGTGATTGGAATGATGGTTGAATTTCAGGGTCTAACCCGTACTTTTCAGCGAACTCCTCCCATCCATCAATGTTCATCGCGTGAATTATCGTGCAATTCTTAGCGTCAGACTTATCCATTGCCTTAGCATTACAATCCCAGATAACGTGAGTGCAAGACTCATGCATTGGAACGCGTCGGATAATCTGGTTATTACTGGTTGGATTATCATCCTCATATTCAGTAGTTAGCCTCCAAGTACCGTAACCACACTCGATTTGCTCTCTTACTGCCACGTTAACGGCAATCTTTGAGCTATTGTTTCGCATGTCAGTTCGATACATACCCATAAGAATATCGGCGGCATCGGCTGGCGCGTTATCCTTCGGTCGATACTTAACCTCAATAGGATTCTTGCGCATCTCAGCGACGAGCTTACGAACCATTGGGCGCACTACGTCAAACTGACCTCGATATTGCAATGTGACATAGTTTTCCAGCCAGTCGTCCCACTGACTAACGCGACTAAAGAATAAATCGTTTCTCGCCTCCGTTCTGGCATTTTCAGATGCAGAGTAATCGAGGTCGAATTTGCGAAGTATTTTCTCAAGCCGCTCGTTTCTATCGACCATCTCTATCTCCTAATAGGTCTAATTGGGGCGGGAATTCTCTTTTCTTTAGGCTTTTTGATATCACGCAACTGCTTAGCGAAGCGCCTCATCATGTAGGCATAGCGAACAGCATCAAGCACATCATCGTTTGTTTTGACTATCTTCCCGTTTTCGTCACGGTGATATAGTCTGAACTCTTCAAAGAATGGCTCACAGGTATTAAATACTCTAAATCTGTTATCAAGCATCAGATCACGTAATTCATTAATACCGGACTCTACTGAGTTGCCACCCTCTGCAAATGTTGCGTGCTCCTTCAGCATTAAGAAGCCAGCATCCGCATACTGAGTTTTTAGTTGCTCACCACCGCCTTTCTCGCGCTGATGACCATCATGAGGCCATGCTACAGGAACTTTA
This sequence comes from Proteus sp. MB838, assembly GCF_054767435.1. NCBI lineage: Bacteria > Pseudomonadati > Pseudomonadota > Gammaproteobacteria > Enterobacterales > Morganellaceae > Proteus > Proteus sp. MB838. The sequence continues at coordinate 13,973 of NZ_BAABMO010000054.1, read as the reverse complement.
TTAGCCCATGACTTAACAGCACCCCACGCTTGAACTGCTGTGTTTTCCGACTTTTTCCACACTCTAGCAAGATAAAAAACATCCTCATCTTTATCCCACCACAACTGGATATGAGCCTGTGGGTGATTCCAGCCGAAATCCTGACCATCGATAACGTAAAAATGTTCAGGACATTCGAAAGGCTGGCACTTAACCGACTCTTCAGGTATTTGGTAAATTCGACCGCTACCCATTGTTGGAATACCACGAGCACGAGCCTCTCTTTCATGTTCAGGATATGAAGCAACAATCCGTTCTTTCTCTTCCTCGGTGTAGTGATCAGCATCATAGATAGTCATGTTGACTACCTTCTGTGCCTTACTCGGGTTCTTTAGAAATTTTTTTACGACATCAGACATACCCATCAGCGGGGTGAATGTTAGAATTGAAAACTGACCGTATTTGTTTGTGCGGGTGAGCCCTTCTGCGTAAATGGAATATGGCGGCTCCTCATCGAACCACACACCATGTATTGTGTCACCCTGCCATCTAGCGCGCCCTTGCGAGTAAGGTTTGAAGTAGCAGATTGACATCCCATCTTCCACGCCTTCAGCATTGCGGTGTCGGATAAGTATGTGATCTACAAGATTTGGGTAAAACGGTGATTTCTTCCAGCTAATAACATCCTCTTTTGGAATTGAACCGTAACCTATCTCACCAGTTTCCTCCACTCGCCCACACAAGATACGCTGAGTTGTTTTGGTTACTGTTTCGTTGGTTTCACCGCCAACCCACCACACATTAGGCTCAAGAAACCGCTTACCTTTCCACTCTCCTTTCCAAGCACCATCTTCAGGGTAACCTTTAGTGCCTGGATATCTTCCGGTTAAGTGAAATGCAACCTCGGCACCACCTGTATATGACTTACCCAACTGGTTACCGGCCATAAAGCAACGCTCGAAATAATTACCACCTGCCTCAATAAATTCTCTTTGCTTGTCATAGGGAGAGTATTCAAATAAGCGGTGCGTTTTCCTGTACTCTTCCTCTTCTTCCAATAACTCAAGCAATTCGTATTGTTCGTCGTCGCTCAGGTTATCAAGTATCTGATCCAGATTTTCCACGGTTGAATAACTCCTTAATTCGAGAGCGTCGCTTGTCACGGTCTCCCTTATCTGGAGTTACATCCTCGACCTCTTGTCTGTCTTTGAGACCTAAATCACGAGCAATAATATTTGCATTCAGTAAGTCAGCGGCTGCGCCTGAGAATTTCTGATCATAGATAACTTTCTCAGCTCGCGTAGTGACATCGATAAAATCTTCTCTGGTGCGATATAGTCGCCACGTGTCCTCGTGTATATCAATGAACAAGCAAAGCCCTGATAGCGTCATAGCTCGCATTTTAGGCAATGTTTCTTTAGTCACTACCCCTTGGAATGCAAACGCCTTAGTTTCATACAATGGATTCTTTTCAACCCAATCGAAGTATTCACAACAAGCGTTCCATAAATCATCAGGAGACTCGAATATGGGTTTTCTTCCGTGACTACTTCTAGCCTCCCAGAATCTATTTCCTTTTGGTGCTGCCATATATCCACCTAATCATTAGCACTAATTTTGTAATAAAACTTATTTATCTCATTACTAATCCAACCAGTTAGATACGCCAACGCCTCATGATTTTCATAATCTACTTTAATACCAACTATTTCTAACACCTTCCATGCGGCATGCACTGACTCATGAGATATAGTGTCGGCATTAAAACAATCGACATCTTTAAAGCTAATGAGGATTATCATCTCGCCAGTTTTTGTATTTTCAATCTGAACAACCTGCCCCATATTTGATGGGGTATGTATGCCCGAACCATAGATACTGCCTGCAACATCCTCAGTAGCGCAGATATGAATATTAAGCCCATATATGGGGACTTTTACTTTTTTATGTAATTTCATATATCCCCCTTTAATCAATTATCCAGCCCACTCGTAAATGAGCTGTGTAATTAACTAAGCTGATGGTAATGTGAAGCTAGGCGTTTGTTGTGTTCCGTCGGTCATTTCAATGGTTAAAGTAACAACGCCGCCTTCCTGTGACGCAGTGATAGTTTTAATACCCACGCCATCAACTCCGTTTTTACCATTAACGCCATCTTTACCAGAATCACCTTTATCGCCCTTATCTCCTTTGGCGCCGTTACCACCTGCAACAGGTTTGAACTTAGCCAAGAATTCACTTTCTGGAATTGCGAAGTCTTGGCCAGATTCATCTCTAAAATAAAACCAACCGACCTGTAATTGTGTGCGCTTGAGAAATTCAAATGTGACGTAAACCAATTCAGGCACATTAAGTAATTCGATATAAACATCATTACTCAGGATTCTATTTTTAATAGAAGTAATTTTTTGGCCGGATACTAATTTTTCACCGTCCAAAAATACGGGCCATGGATATATCACTGTTAACTCCTATGTGAATAGGTCTAGTGCTTCTTGAGCTTCTCGCGCCGCTTTCTGTGATCGTGATACAAACTCACTTTCAGTCTGGCACTGCTTATATGCGTCTTTGAATAACTCAAACTTGAGTGCGTCATCTTTAACGAACTCAATAGCAGCTTGAGCCGCTGCGGTATCGTTGCCAACTAACCGTAATAGCTCTAAGCGCATTTGATTCTGTGCTGTAATTTCTGTCATTTAATGTTCCTGTGTGAAGTTAATCGCAACCATCATCACGTATCACTACGTTACTTTGGTCACTTACGGCTTACCCGTCAGCAAGAAGGATCACCACCTGTTACCTTGTCGGGGTTATTCTTTGGGAATGCTTTTATCTAATTCTTCACGGAATTGAGTTGGGTTATCGAAACCTTGTGCTGCCATGATATTTCTCCATTAAAAAGCCCCGCTATTGCGAGGCTCGTTGTTGTTCAATTTCCCGTATTGCTTTCTTGTCTGAATTACATTGCTCAATAACCGATAACAGGGAGATGTTTAACATTAACAATTCTCCCCATGTCATTTGTTTGGGTATATAGGGCAATAGACAATTAGCGGTTAGGTGTGCCGGTATCGCTATGTGCTCCACTGGCACGTATTCTTTCTGAATAGTCGTGCATCCTGATAAGAGCGTCACTAGGAATAGTAGTATTGGCGCAATCATTATTGACAAGAACAGTTTTGATAACCGTTTTAACTTTTTCAGAATCCACGGCTGACCTATTCCGCTCTTCGCTATTAAGTGATGAGACATTGTTGATAATCCTGAATGTGCGGTTGGCATTTTCTGTGATTGAGTTTTGACGTGATAGTTGTTCAGTGAGTGATAATTTATCTTTTTCTAACTTAGTAATACTTTCACTCAGTTTATCAAGATGGTTACTTTGCCACGCAATGCAGATGATCATCACCAAGATAATGCCAACGGACACTGTTGTTTCGCCTAGCTTCATAATTAGTACCGATGATGTGAGAGAGCTATCTGACAGCGCTTGTCTAAACTGGCTTTATCATTAACACATGAATTATCAATTGAGAGATAAATGCCACCAGCAACCGAGATGAGTAATGTAAGGATAAAACCGACGATGATGATTAAAGGCTTCCATTGCATAATGCTGACTCCGCCTCTCTACGACTGACCAACCCTCGCCACACCTTTCCACCAGCATAAACCCAGCGTTTCATTTCTTCACAAGCGCCATTCTGATCACCAGCATTTAATTTCTTAAGCAATGTAGAGCGTGCAAAAGCTGTGGTGCCCACATTAAAAGCAAAGGAATATAGAGAAGCTTTTGTTTTATCATCGACCGGCACTTTAACCAGGACATCTACTTGCTGTTGCGTTCTGATAAAGTCTTTCTGTAGTAACTCGTCACACTCTTGTTGTGTGTATGTCTTACCTTGAATGATGTCGTTTCCAGTGTGTCCATAACAAACCGTCAGAATTCCAGCAACATCGCGGTAAGGTTCATAACGCACACCCTCAAAATAACCAATCACTGTTAGTGCAATACTTACCGCACCAGCACTCGCAACAGCTGTCACTTTTTGTTTTAGGTTCATTAGATGTCCTTTTTAGCTTTAGTCAGCATCTCACCGACTATTTTTTCGATTTCTCGCGGATCACTAGAACAATTTCGATGAACCAATTCAGCAAATAATGCTGTTCGTTTTCGCTGTTCTCGCCGTGTCATCAGACAAGTTGCCAGTCCAAGAAGCATGCTAAATCCCATCCCTATTACAAAGCCCCATTCATAAAGTGAGAGACTTGCAAAAAAGGCAGTTAAGCCAGCTGTTCCGTAGGTAGCATTGGTTAATTTGTCCATGCGCATATACACCCCCTACGGAGTGCCTAAGTTTAGTTAAAGGAGTGCCGACTCACAGCTCTTGTGTGAACGTGATAACGAGGGCAATTGTTCTGTGGTCGGCATATACGAAAAAAGACCGCCTAAGCGATCTTCTGAATGTGAACTATCCGGAAATTCCGGAGAGTTGGATTACCCACAATGCAAATAAGCACTCTGGATAAATATCAATAACTTATTCCCTCGAATTCGGGGGAATTAAAATGGTGGAATTACACCAGATTAAATAACAAAAAACCCCGCCGAAGCGAGGTCTTGAATTCTTTTAACGTTAACGAAATGGCAATAACCCATCGTTAGAACAATATTTACACAGAAAAGTGTAAAAGTCAATTCATTCGTTAGAAGTATTCGTTTTTAATTTGTTACCTTTTTTAGTATGTAATCTGCGTTACTTTCTCCTTTTTCACACTCAACCGCCAATGACTCATAAAATTTACTAACTGAACGCTTCCATTGATCAATCGTAATCCCTGAATGAGACACAGCCTGAAAAGCCTTTGATGCAGGTATTCGTTCGTAGCCACGGCCAGAACAACGCTTACAAGGCATACTGACAGCTTCACCGGTTAACCTTAGCGTTTCTTTGTCTATTGCCATACCACGCCCTTTACAGTCATTGCACGCACAAGAAACATAACCTTTACCGTTGCACTTATCACAAGCGCATGACTCAGTGTCATCAATAATGCGAACTTCTTTACCAAAGACTTTTTTAACCTTAACCGCCTTTATCTTAAAGCCTGATCCATTGCACTTTACGCACTCAGTAACACTTGATGCCGATCTGCAATAATCTGCATAAGCGAATTTTGCGAGTATTTGCATTACCTTTCGCTTAACATTCATATCGAGCTTGCGTAAGGCTGGAACCTTATCGCAATGATTCAATGCATGTCTAGTTAAAAGTTGTATCGCCTTATCTCTGTCATTTCGGCTTATTCCCATCTTCCCCAAGAATGCTGAATAGCCGAATGACTCTTTACTCTGACACATACCAAATGCGCCCATAACATCAGTGCCTGTTAATCTATCTGGTGATGTTGAGCTAGGCGCATCTGATATTGATGTGGTTTTAGCGAAGTGATATTTAACAGCGCTTTCTAGGTTCATCTCGCCTCCGGTAATACTGTGTGATAACCATCATTGGCAGTTGTATATAAAACCCTGACACCACCCATCAGCCCGCTTACCACTTCCATATAGTCCATAACCTGCATTACACAGAAGTTAACTCGACCGCCTGATCTGGATTTTAAATATCTTGCTTCTTCAATAGCTGCGATTAAGTCAGTGAACATCTTTCAGCTCCTTTACCGTTCTATACTTAGATGCGAATATGTAAGCTCTTCTTTTTGCTTTTGCTGTCCGTATATTTCGCCTATACCTGAGGTAGTTGTAAGGAATCCAAACAAACAATAAAATCCCCCAAGTTATAACTGCAAACCATGCATCAGGAGTCATTCTTCAGCTCCTTTAACTTTACTCGGTAGTGATCACGTATCCGCTCATAATCTTCACGTTTCCATTTTGGCAATTCATGAGACCCCATTAGGCGATCGAAACGTTCTTGACCAATTTTCTCTATTAGTCGAGGTGTGTAATTTTCGATATTTCCCGATAGATGGTTATTGCATGGGGCGCATTGCTTATGGCAGTTATCTTCATCGAACCTAAGTTCTGGGTTAGCACCGGTTGTTCGATAGTGTCCTGCGTGATACTGACCTTCGTGAAAACGCCCACATGAGATGCAAGGTTCATCCTTATCTCTTTCTCTGATAAATGCGTTGAATGCGGTCTGTGCTTGTTTGGTGAAATATGAGAGGGGTTTTACTGCTAACTTGCGGGCTTTGAGCTTGTCTTTTGCTTTAACTTCCTTTTCTCTTTGCTCCTTTTTACGTTTCGCTAATGCTTTTTCTTTCTCCTTGTTTCTTCGCTTTATCGCCAGTTCTGCTCCATGTTCTGGACAACACCACCAAATATTGCTGTATTTAGGGTGAAACCATTCTCGGCATATTTTACAGCGCCGTCGCCTTAGCTTCTGCATCTCCCTCTCCTTTGATTTTATCCATCACTTCCAAATGAGCGTATTCATCAGCACACTGAGCACACACGTAAACCTCATCATCTGTTAGCTGTCTATTGCATGATTGGCAGTTCATTTGATTTGTCTCATAGTTAGCCCATAACCAAACACTGCCCCAGTATCGATGTATTCCTGATTAGCGCGCTTTTCGATACCTTTAATCATTGGTGTGTGACCAAATAGAAATAGGTCCGCACCTTTAATCTCACGGACGTTATCGTTACCAATGCGCTCACGGCTCCAAATCACATACTGCTCATCTACTGGTTTGCCGAACTCGTATTCGTCGGATGGATAATCAGCATGTGCAATGACTGTCTTTTTTCCATCTGTATTTACTTCGATAATAAAGGGAAGTTTCTCTGCTCTGGCTAAGCAGGCGCGGGATAAAATCTCTTCCTCATAATTTTGCAGAAAAAACCAATTACCACCGTTGTATAGCCAGTTATTGACATCCCCACCATTAAACAAGGCATCAATAGCCATTTGCTCATGATTACCACGCACCGCTCTAAACCATTTTTCATTAATCAGGTCTAGGCATTCGACATTCTGATCACCCCTATCTATTAGGTCACCAACTGAAATCAATAAATCTTTTTCTTTATTAAAATCAATTCGATACATATTCCTTTTTAATAGATTGAAGCATCCGTGAATATCACCAACCACCCAAATATGGCGATATTGATCACCATCGATTCTGAGGTAAATTCCGTTTCTTTCTTCGCTCACTTTCTCGCCCTCCGCTTCTTGGCTGCTGGCTTCTCTTTGGGTTCTTCGTTGTCAATTTGCTTACCTTGTGGCTGTAAGCACTGAGGAATAAACTCCATCCACTTTTTCATGCTCTCTAGTGCGTTATTTCTCTTAGCCATAATTATTTGTCCTGCTCCCTTTTCAATTTCATATATTCACTGTTATCAGGTATCGTCACGAAACAACCTATACCTACCGCCCAGCGTTCAACCTGCTCCATGAAGTGGAACATTTCACCCGTATCAAGATTTGATGTTTTCCGAAGTGTCCTTACGCGCTCTGTAAGTTATGTAGTAACGTCAACCATATCAACCACCTCATAACCTAGGAATGTATGCTTAAGCATTTCCTTAACGGTTTCCGGTGTGTAATTGGCGTTGTTCTTACATAGATATTTGCTTATCTCTGAGCACCACAAATGAAAAGTGGAATTCTGAGATAATGAACGCTTGTTTTTCCAAGGCTTGATAATGATTCGGTGTGGTTGGTTTGTTGCTAGAACTTCTTTGAGGTGTTGCCATGCGGTATTTTTGGTTGATTCGTGGAAGAGAAAATCTGCTTCCAAGTTAGCCTCCTATGCTTTCTTCCCTCGGTTTACGAACCAATTGACAGCGTCAACTATTTGCTCGTCTTCGTACCAATTCTCAATCCATCGGGTTTCATATTTATCTTTGAAAATAGTAGGACCGCAATATGGGTGCCATGACATATAAATATATCGCCCGTCATTTAATCTGAGCCGATACATCCGATAACGGCTGATATGTATTATTCCATTACTCACTGTTAGCTCTCCTGTTCCATGCTGCTACAACTCCCACCATTGGTATTTTCGCTTAGCTTGTAAAATTAGCTCTTGCCAAATTGCTACGGCTTCTAGTTTTAATCTGCGATCGTCCATCATTCACCCTCTGGCATTGGTGGGAGTAGTAAAGGCATCCAGTGCGTTATTGGGTAATTATCATCTTCAATAAACTCATCACTATCGCTGATAAAATGACTGTAAGAACGCGACCAAATCCAACCTTCTCCACATGTATCAGAACGCATGAAAACGTGGTATACAAACTCTCCATTACCTCTGAACCATCCAGCAAATACTGGCGCGTCTAGTTCTGGCAATGTCTCACTACACTTAACCCAATTAGCTCCCTGCATTAGATGCCTCCTTTCGGTTTAGTCTTTTAACAAACGCATCAGAATCAATTCTTAAAAGGCGATTCATAACCTTTTCACAACGATATGGTTTGTGCATTTTTCGATTGCGGTCCGCTGTCTTTTTCCCGCCTCTCACATATCTACGTTTCCGTATCATTGCCTCATCAGCGTAGAGCCACATCAACTTTTTAAATTCTGTTCCTTTCATCACTCAACACCTCGCTTAATCGCCATAACTAATTTTTAAACTTCCTGATATGGCAACCACTGCTAAAAGTAACCATCCCCAACCTGATTTTTCGTGATACATCAGGAATGCAACAGATAAAAATCCAGTAATCGGTACTAGCATGAAAAACAATGTGCCTAAAATATCTCGTAAATATTCCATCTAAAAATCCTCACGATTCCCACTCGTAGCCGACTTTAATTGCCTTGGCTTGCTCAAGAGTATTTGTCATCACTTTCGTGTTAGAAATATTACCCCAGCAATCACACTCAACTGGCGTTAGGTAATATTCATTTTCTGTTCCATCATCGCTTTTGTAGGCATGGCGAACCGGATCACCTAAAACCTTGGTGACAGCATGTGTTAGTAAGTTCATCTAAAAATCCTCTTGCGTGTTAACACTCAATTTCTTCATCTAAGTAGTCGCTGTTTATATTGCTTAAAACTGCCTGATCTAAACCACCGCGAGCATTAGTGAAGTAATATGTTTTTTCTGCACCGGGTGCGTGTCGTGATTTCGTGCAAATAACCTCAGTGATACCTTTCAGATTGGTGTCGGGATGATATTTTTCATCACGATAAATCATGAAGATAACGTCAGCCTCTTGTTCGATAACGCCAGACTCTCTCAAATCAGCATTAACGGGGCGCTTATTGGTGCGTTGTTCTAAGTTACGGTTTAATTGAGCAAGTGCGACTACGGGACATTTAAGCTCTTTCGCTAGGTTTTTTAATCCTGTCGCAATTTCACCTACTGACTGATTCATATTTTCAGGATTGGTCATTTTCATTTTCTGCAAGTAGTCAACGATAATGACACCTAAACCACCCGTTTTTTTGTGCATCTTTCTAGCGTCAGCACGTATTTCATGAATGCTCATTGATGGTCGGTCATTGATATAAATCGGTGATTCTTGAATGTCAGCAAGCGCATGAGATAACTTAGCCCAAGCCTCATCCATGTTGATTTTCGATTTATCATCACCGAGCAAGTCTTGCTTGTTAACCCCTGCGTGATGAAATGAAATGCGTTCTGATATCTGCCATGACGGCATTTCGAGACTATAAAAAACAACGGGTTTCTTTTGCTTCAATCCGATTGCTTTTGAAATTGCTGTACTGAACATGGTTTTACCCATGCCAGGACGGCCACCAACAACAATCAAATCGGTGTTATTAAATCCACCAAATGTCTTATCGATATCAGGTAAACCAAACTGAGTTTTATATTTCCAGATATCACCGTTGATCATCGACTCAAGAATATTTATCGACTCGTTCACACCGTCCATGATGTGCTGTGTTTCAACAACGCTACCTGTGTCCATTGATGAGATTGAGGATTGGACCTCACCAACAACATCAACAAGGTTGCTAACGTTTGATGAGCTAATCTTCGCAATGCCTTCATTGAGAACAGCAAGCGTTTTTCGTGCCGTGGTTAGATCCTTTATCTTCTGAACATAACCGGGTAACATTTGAATACTTGATGTGTTTTTAGTGCATTCAGCAAGATAGCCGAACCCGCCAGTAATATCTGAATTACCTTGTTGTTCAATTTCTCCATTCAGTAAAACCAAATCAACCTTAGAGCCATTCCTGACAAGGCTTTGCATGGCTTTAAATATGGCTTTGTGAGCCGATGATGTGAAATCGTCAGCAACTAAACTTTCAATCGCTGAGATAGCAATTTCTTCTGTTTCAGATGTGGCAATCAGTATTCCGCCAATGACAGCCTGCTCTGAGTAATAATCCGTGAATTTATTTTCCATTAAACAATCCCTTTTTTCCGTTCGATATATTCGCGCTTGGCTTGTTCGTAGGTTTGCGACCATCTTGTCGGCGTTAAGATCCAGTCAAGAGTTAACCACCCCTTATCTTGCAGACCAGTGAATAAACTTGATTGCGATATCAGCTTGAAGCAGGTGTCCATGTGTTTTACTTCACGCCATTGCCCTTTGTTAGTTTTGCCATTCCAGACAGCCTCCAAATCTTTGTAAGCAGGTCTGCGTGATGTCCACTCATGAAAATCAATGGCTCTTTCAGGAACGTATTTGTTCCAGATTTTGATTAATTCTTCATGAGGACAATCGACAGGATTGATACCGTCTCGGTTTTTCCACTTGATCGCATCTGACAGATAGCCATCGAAGCGAGTCATTCGACACAAGTTCTGAGGTTTTAAGTCCTTCCCTTTAGTCCAAGTCTTAACAGCCCACTCCATCACAAGTTTAATTTCATCAGCTGTGTAGCATTCGCCTTTAGCTTTGATGGTATTAAGCGCTTTTAGGATGGGTTCCGTAGATTGAAATTTAGAATTGGTTAGCCGATTAAAATAATCGAGAATTCCTAGAGCTATATTTTCCCCTACGGGGGTAAGGGGGATCTTTTCTTTCTTTTCTTTTGTAATAGTTTCTTTTGTGTGTCCCTGTTTTGGTGACAGCGCTGTCACGCTTTTGGTGACACTTTTTGTCACTGTTTTGGTGACAATGACACCGTTTTGGTGATAATCAGGAATATCCCACTCAGTTAGGTTTTTATTAGGCCCTATCGCCATACCAACTTTCACTATAACTTTCATAGCGATAAGCTCATTTTTTGCCTTGTTAACTTTCTGCCTTGGTAGTCTAGTTAACTCTGCCAACTGACTGTCTGATATGCGGTCTGTTTTCTTATTAAACCCATAAGTTTTCCTGCAAATAGCATGAGCAACTTTTGCCTGATTCTTTGTTAGGTTTGCGCCAATTAATTCTTCGTAAAGTTCGTTAGCTAATTTTGTATAGCCATTATCAAGATCTGCCACGTTAGGCCTCTCTTGCCGTCGTTGATTACCAAAATATGCATATGCAACATTACTCATGCGATCCTCCTAGTAATTTCTCACGATGCTCATTTCTCAATTTTGCATCTTCGAATGCTTCCTTTAGACGTTTACTTCCTAACGGTGTCACTTCTCGTAACGTCTTATCTCGCATGATGTTTTTATGCACTTCGTGACGATTAAACCAATGATTAACTTTCTTCTTCATGGTATAATTCCCTTATTCCTAAGCTGTATCAGACAAGAGAAACCTAAATTTCCCTTGTCGTAATTACTGGTTATTGATACAGTGTATTTGTTGGTTTAAATGGTTAAGTCCATTTATTAATGCGCCTCGGTTGCTCCAACAATCGGGGCGTTTTCTTTTGTTCTCATCTGAGAAAGCTCACCTATTTGTTTCCATAAAAAGCGGTATTCTTCCTCTGATATTTTCCTCTCACCTTCCATCACAAAATCGACTATTCCAGATGCGACTAATGTCTCGCATATCTCTGGATATTTTTCAGTTCTGCGTAGAATGGTTGAGTCATGAACACCTAATGTTTTAGCTACTACCGATTGAGTTTTACTTCTCAATGCCTGTAATGCCGAAGCCATTAAGTGGTCAGAAATAAATTGATTGAATTGTTTGCGTGTATTTGCGCATTCCATTGTTCATACTCCGTTATGTGATTACTTCCCATATTGGGAACAGCAGTAATGATCCGTGGCTCATTCCATATGAGCGGATTGTTTGCTCTGAGAATTTACTCTGAGCGGGTTAGCGATGTTAAAGAGCGGGTGAAACTAATTTTTATCTTTTACTAAATGCTCAAATGGTATTCCGAATAGTTCGTTGATTTGAGCGTATCTTGCAGGAGGAATGCGACCTTTTTGCTCCCATTGTCTAATGGCCTGATCGCTAATCTTTAACTTCTTAGCTAAAGCTGGAATTCCACCTGCTTTTTTAATTGTTGTTTCCAATGCATTCATAAAGATATTCCTTTAACTGATTAACAACAAGAAGAATACAAGAAACGCTTTATTTAAGCAAGTATTACTTGTTGGAAAAATAAAAGCGCAACTTGTATATTGAGCGAATGAAAACTATGCGCGAAAGAATCAAGCAAGCTAGACTTGCAAAAAACATGACCCAAGCTGAGTTAGCTGAGTTGGTAGGAGTGTCACCACAATCAGTACAGCAGTGGGAGACCAGTACTGAGCCAAGAAAAAACAGAGTTATTAAAATTGCTGAAATACTTGAAGTTGATACCAATTGGTTGTTATTCGGAATAACTGATATTGATGAAAGAAACAAAGTCAGTAGTATTCAAATAAATCAAGATATTGAAGTTTCAGATAAAAATACCTACAAGGTGGAGATGCTGGATATCCAAGCTAGTGCAGGGCCAGGTGTGATGGTTCTTGATGATTTTATTGAGACAATAACGGCTATTGAGTATTCAGCAGATGAAGCAAAAAGACTGTTTGGTGGGAGATCTGCATCCACAATCAAGATGATCACTGTTAAAGGTGACTCTATGGCTGGAACATTTGAGCCCAGAGATCAAATATTCGTAGATATCACCACTAACTTTTTTGATGGTGATGGAATTTATGTCTTTGTATTAGATAATCAGCTATATATAAAAAGGCTTCAAAAGCAATATAAGAGACTGGCTGTCATATCGGATAACGCAAGATATGAAACTTGGTATTTAGAAGAAGATAGTATCAATAGCCTCTACATTCATGCCAAAGTTTTAGTTAGCCAATCTATAAAATACAAATTTCATGGATAGAAATTTATTTAATTATCAGGTAGTAACTAAATGAAAAATATAATTTTATTACTAATTACTGTTTCTTCAATATCTGTCCATGCTACTAATAAGATTGATATCACTAATGAAGATGACTTCAAATTGATAACTACAATCATGAAAGCATCTGAGTGCAACGCTTACTCTTCTTTATATAAATTTCAGCAAGAAAATAATGTGCCAAATGGGGATGAGTTTATAGATAAGTTCATGAGCAATGAGGCAAAAAAGAAAAACAGCACCTTAATTGATATGACCAACGATTGCCAGAAAGCACTACTGGATTTCGCAGAAATAACATCAAGTAAAAACTAGCTACCTCTCACCTACCACATCACAGATCCCTCTTTAATGAGGGATTTTTTATGCCTACAAATCACAAAAAACTGCCAACAGAATAAAAAATTTAAATTTTTTACAAAAAATAACACAAACAAAAACAAGCATTTATTGTTTAAATAAAGATTAACTCAAGTTTTTACACAAGTTTTACTTGTCTTAATAAAGTAATGCTTGTATAGTTAATCACATCAAAGGCAAGTAGCCATAGATAAACAAACAGGATGTTCGCTCTTTTACAATTAGGAACGCTCAGAATAAATTTTTAGAGCAACCACTGAGTGGTTTTTGGGATTGGTGTAGAAGATGGCGTGACGTAGCCACTTTCGCATAGCGGATCATGATTAGTCACATGACTATGCCAATCACCAAAGATCACTTAGGAGGCAAATATGGCAACGATAATTTTTAAAGAGAACTCAAAAATTCGCAGACGC
>NZ_BAABMO010000053.1:0-19403 GCF_054767435.1 Proteus sp. MB838 | reverse complement strand
GAATATATATAAACAATATTAATTATCCTTCGTAGTTACAGATAAGAACAATAATCACTTAATTTAATTTTTTAACTAACGATAATTAATTTTATTTCTATGATTGCAGTCACAGAATAAATTTTTTAATAACCACAATATCATAATGGTTAATGAAAAATACGTAAAAACCGAATGTAACATATTGTAAATACAAATATTTAACAATTCACCACAAGCTATTTTCAGTAATAAAAAGTGTTGATAACTATTATGTCTATTCTAAACCAATCGTTATTATATTTTATATACAACGAAAAACAAGTAGAGAAAAGAACACATTTATCATCACAAATTATTTCTTATTTAAATTAGTTAAGCGGAGATAAATATTAATGTCTGATACACATCATCGTCCTATATTAGATATTGGACTATCAAGACTAGAGTTTCTGCGAATATCCGGTAAAGGGCTGGCAGGGATCACCATAGCACCCGCACTACTTTCTCTTTTAGGTTGTAAGCAAGAAGAAATAGACAGTGGCGTTATTCAACTGACAACCACACCTAAAGGTGTATTAGTGACTAATCGTGCCCGTTGCACTGGCTGTCATCGTTGTGAAACAGCATGTACAACATGGAATGATGGTAGCGTTGGCTCTTTCTTCTCCCGTACTAAAATCCATCGTCATTTCTATTTTGGTGATAAAGGCATTGGCTCTGGAGGGGGCTTATATGGCGACTTAAACTTTACCACTGATACTTGTCGCCAATGCAAAACACCCGAGTGTATGAACGTCTGCCCAGTAAAAGCTATCCGTTATCAAGAAGAGTTTGGCTGTATTGTCGTTGATACTCGTCGTTGTATCGGCTGTGCCGCTTGTACAACAGCTTGCCCGTGGATGATGGCAACCGTCAATCCACAAACGAAAAAATCCGGTAAATGTAATTTATGTGGTGAATGCGCCTCAGCATGCCCAACAGGGGCATTGCACATTATTGAATGGAAAGAAATTACCGTTTGATTTTTCTTAGCAATCACCTCATTGACCCCTCTTTAGATTAGGAAGCAATATTATGATTAACGGCTGGACTGGCAATATACTAAGAATTAATTTAACTACCGGTGCCATCTCTCGCGAAAGCTCAAGCCAATACAAATCCTTAATTGGTGGTATGGGCTTTGGCTACAAAATTATGTATGAAGAAGTTGCACCCGGTGTAAAACCTTTTGATGAAGAAAACAAAGTGGTATTTGCGGTAGGCCCGCTAACAGGATCAGGCGCACCCTGTAGCTCTCGCGTCAATATCACCTCTCTTTCAACCTTTACTCGCGGTAATTTAGTGGTTGATGCCCATATGGGAGGCTTTTTTGCCGCATGGATGAAATTTGCCGGCTATGATGCGTTGATCATTGAAGGTCAGGCAGATAAACCCGTGTGGATCCATATTGATGATGACCAAGTTTCCATTGAAGATGCCTCTTTTTTATGGGGAAAAGGAACTCGTCAAACAACAGAAGAACTTTGTGCTCAAACAAGCCCTGAAGCGTGTGTTGCTGCTATTGGCCCTGCAGGTGAAAACCTTGTCCCTCTTTCAGGACTTATCAATAGTCGTAACCACAGTGGTGGTGCTGGAATTGGTGCCGTACTTGGTGCTAAAAAATTAAAAGCGATTGTGGTTGAAGGAAGCCGTGGCGTTAATGTTGCCGATCGTAAAGCGTTAAAAGAGCTTAACGACTATATGATGACACAACTCATTGGCGCAAATAATAATCACGTCGTACCAAGTACCCCGCAATCTTGGGCAGAGTATTCACATCCGGGTTCACGCTGGACTGCACGTAAAGGGCTTTATTGGGGAGCGGCTGAAGGTGGCCCCATTGAAACAGGGGAGATCCCACCGGGCAATGCCAATACTGTCGGCTTTAGAACCATGAAATCAACCTTCGATCTTGGCCCAGAAGCAGAACAATACACGGTAAAAATGGGGGGATGCCACTCATGCCCTATTCGCTGTATGTCACAACTTAATGTCCCGCAAGCGAAAAAATTTGGCGTACCTCAAACAGGCGGAAACACTTGTGTCGCCAACTTTGTTCATACCACCATTTTCCCTAATGGCCCGAAAGATATTGAGAAAAAAGGCGATGCCAATGTTGTTGGTAATCTTGTCGGCCTCAATATTTTTGATGATATGGGCTTATGGTGCAACTACGGTCAGCTTCATCGTGACTTTACTTATTGCTATACCCACGGCGTTTTTAAACGCGTTCTTTCTGAAGAAGAGTATAACGATATTCCTTGGGATAAACTTGAAGAAGGTGATCCCGCATTTATCAAAGATTTCTATTACCGCTTAGCCCATCGTAAAGGTGAATTTAGTCACCTTGCTGATGGCTCTTATTTAATTGCACAACGCTGGAATTTAGGTGAGGAATATTGGGGTAATAAGAAAAATAAACTTTGGTCACCGATGGGTTTCCCTATTCACCATGCAAATGAAGCTTCTGCTCAAGTAGGCTCCATCGTCAACTGTATGTTTAACCGCGATGCGATGACACATACTCATATCAACTATATCGGTAGTGGTTTACCGCTAAAATTACAAAAAGAGATTGCAGGTGAACTATTTGGCTCTGGTGATGCTTTTGATGAAACCAAAAACTACACGCCGATTAATAAAGCAAAAATTGCCTATACCAAATGGACCATTTTGCGTAGTTGCCTACATGATGCCGTGACATTATGTAACTGGGTATGGCCAATGACCGTATCACCTCATAAAAGCCGCAACTATCGTGGCGATTTAGATATGGAAGCAAAATTTTTCACTGCCATTACCGGTGAACCAACCACTTCTCAAGATCTTGATTTAGCCTCAGAACGCATCTTCACTTTACATCGTGCTTACACGGTTAAGTTAATGAACACAATGGATATGCGTAATGAGCATGACCAAATCTGTTCATGGGTATTTGATAAAGATCCTGATATTCCTGTCTTTACGGAAGGGACAGACAAAATGGATAGAGAAGATATGCAACTCTCTCTCACCCTATTTTATGAAGAAATGGGCTGGGATCCACAATTAGGCTGTCCAACAAAAGCAACTTTAGTACGCCTTGGATTACAAGATGTTGCTGACGATTTAGCATCACGTGGCTTATTACCCAATTAATAGGTAAAGGAGATCATGATGAATAAACAGAATGCATCAGCCTCTATACCACCTGATATTGCTCATGATGCTGATATTACTTTAGAACAACCGGATATTTCTCTTCGTCGTTGGCTATTGCCGTTATCAGAGAGAGGTATTGGGCATGGTACTCACACCTTAACGGATACCACAGAAGAGCAAATTGAAGATATCGCGCAATTATCGGCTGAACAACACCTAGCCAATGCAATCCGTCAATGTTCAAAAGAAGGTGAACTATTAGCTATTTCCACGCTGTATGATGCGCCTTATTCACTCTCTGAAGAAGAGGTAATGCAATTAAGAGTCGCGTTGAACGAGGACGCTTTCGTTGATATTACTTATTTAACACATAATGGTGAAGATTATTTCTATTCTGACACTGTTATGTCAGATAACTATGCACAATTACAGCTTCTCAATAGATATACCGATATTTGTACTGCCATTGCAGGTTTAGTTCGCTTTGAATGCGAAACCTACCCTCGTCCATTGAAGCAAAGCATGTTGATGTCGGAGCCTTTTTATTACACCGCTGCAGAAATAGACGATGCATTGACGCTGATGAAAACTCACCCTGATTTTCAAGATATTCAGCAAATATTCGCCTCTAACAATGCCCCTTACCTATTTAGTAGCACCCTAATGAGTTATGGCAAGGCGAGAGGGTTAACAGAATGGCTGGAGGTAGAACAATATGAAAATCCTTAATGCTTCACCCTGTCGACGAAATGTTCTGTGGGTATTACAACAGCATCAGATTGAGGAGCAAAAATAATGCATGTTTCTCGCCGTAAATTTGTAGCAGGTATAGGTACTGTGATCTTTTTCAGTGCGCCACTGGGTAGTGCCTTAGCGGCAGCCACAGATAAAAAACCGATACGCTATGCCATGATCCATGACGAAACACGCTGTAATGGCTGTAATATTTGTGCCACAGCGTGCCGTCGATTAAATAAAGTACCAACCGGAATGGCGCGAATGGATATTGCACACATTCCATTAAGCTTAAAAGAAGATAACGATAAGTACCATTTTTTTAGACACTCATGTCAGCAGTGTGAAGATGCTCCTTGTATCTCGGTTTGTCCTACGGGCGCATCTTGGCGCGATGAAAGCAATGGTATTGTTCGCGTTAATAAAGAGAAATGTATTGGCTGTAGTTATTGCATATCAGCCTGTCCTTACCAAGTTCGTTATCTTAATCCCGTAACACATGTTGCTGATAAATGTGACTTTTGTCTTGAGTCTCGATTACAAAAAGGGTTCCCACCGATTTGTGTCAGCGCTTGCCCACAAAACGCCCTACTCTTTGGTAGAGAAGATAGCCCACAAATTCAGCAATGGCTAAAAACACATGACTACTATCTCTATCAACTTGATGGAGTAGGAAAACCGCATCTTTATCGACGTGTTGGACCTCATGTACAAGGGGGAGATAACGTATGAGTGCAATAAATATCATGCCAAATGCAGCACAATTTCAAGCCTCACTCAAACAGTATGTCTTAATCTATACACCGGACTATTTGCCACTTTGGTTAATTGTTGCCGGCGTATTATTTGTCGGCATGCTACTTGTACTCGCACTTCATGGTTTTTTACGTTACCGCTTCGCCACACCCCATGGAGAGCATCATCAAGAAGAGAAACTCTATCTTTACTCAAAAGCGGTACGTTTATGGCATTGGAGTAATGCAACTTTATTTATCTTACTCCTTCTCAGTGGCGGGATTAACCATTTCGCCCTACTCTCGGCACATGACACGGCGTTACTCGTCAATGTGCATGAAATTTGTGGTTATCTACTCTTAGTATGCTGGTTGTCCTTTGTGTTAATTAATCTTGTTGGTGGCAATGGTAAATTTTACCGTATTGACAGTAAAAACTGGTTGCAACGAGTATTAATGCAAACACGTTTTTATCTTTACGGCATTATTAAAGGGGAAGATCATCCTTTTCCAGCCACTCCCAAGGTTAAATTTAATCCACTGCAACAAATGGCTTATTTAGGTGTGATGTATGCATTAGTACCATTACTTTTAATCACTGGGATCTTACTGCAAAATCCCATGTTTATCCCTGCTGATGCTGTGCTATTTAAAGCTTGGTTATTAATAATTCACCAAATACTAGCCGTGTGTAGTGTCTTTTTTATCTTTGGTCACCTTTACCTGTGTACCACCGGAAGAACGCCATTCCAAACCTTTCGCAGTATGGTTGACGGCTACCATAGACACTAATAAATAGATGGATCAAGGAGCTTATATGTCAGTCCCTTCACAGGAAAATATCACACTAACCAAAGAAGACTTACGCCAACTGCATGTTTCAAGTTCACTTTATCGTTGGTTTTTGCGTTATTTTCCCCATGGAGGTACTTACCGTGCTATCCATAATGAATTGATAAAACAACGTCAAACACAATGGATAGAAAGCTTAATTCAATATATTTATCTGCGTCATTTTAGTCAGTCCTCTTTTGCCAAACAGGAACAAGAAGTGATAGAAAACATCTTGTCCCTGTTAGGCAATGAAAAACAAACCGGTGTGACATTACAACGTTTACCCTATCACCAACCGCAATCTAGCGACGAAAACATCCAGTTTTCCACCGAATGGCATCAACTGATTGTCAAAAGCCAACAATTTAACACCGCCCTTGCATTATGTGGTCGTGATAATATTGTCGCCTTTTCCGGTGATGAAAACAGTATTGCTAACACTGGTTATAGTAACCAATTAATCAACAGCGGATTTGCTGGAAAGATCAGTAATACGGCAGATCAATGTCGTATTGGTAGCTTAGGAGGACGCTCTCGTATTTGTAATAGTGGCAACGATGTTAAAATTTACGCTTCTGGCCAAGGGGCGCATATTGCCAATAGTGGCATAAGAAACTTTATTAATGCGACTCAATCCCGTACAAAAGTCACCAATACTGGTGATTTAGCACATATTACTGTTACTGGCGATAACGCCATTGCTATCAACACAGGTGATAACTGCACACTCTCTGTATCTGGGGATAACAGCGTGTGTATCTCAACAGGGCATCTTCAGCAATTTTGCTTAGGAAAAGGCGGTAGTGCTGTGATTGCCTATCACGATGGAAAACGCACCCGCTTTAACGTTTTCTATGAAGGTGAAGATAATATTGAGGCCGGCATTCACTACTACTTAGATGAAAAACAGCGCCCTGTTGCAATGGATAATATTACTTAACTCAATAATTAATAAAAAATTCTCATAGAAGCTATTGGGCAAACATGGAGACGAAACACGATAACTTCGCATTGTTTCACAAAGATTTAGAGTTATATTTTATATTTTTGATATAAACAGCAAAATATATTTTTAAGCATAAAATGTGAATAAGCTATTATCACCACTTGTGACCAAGTTATGCATTAGGGACTACTGTGATAGTTGTATTAGCATC
This sequence comes from Proteus sp. MB838, assembly GCF_054767435.1. Lineage (NCBI taxonomy): Bacteria > Pseudomonadati > Pseudomonadota > Gammaproteobacteria > Enterobacterales > Morganellaceae > Proteus > Proteus sp. MB838. The sequence continues at coordinate 12,781 of NZ_BAABMO010000053.1, read as the reverse complement.
CTTGTCTTTCTTTATAAAAGAACCATTTTTATCTTTAATATATGCAGAATTACCTATCCTAATTTCCTCTTCATTTAAAGAATACATTATTGACATCACTTTATCTTTTTCTATACATTTTTTGTTACTTTTAATTTCAGTAAAACATAATCGATCGTATTTTCCTTCTTCTAAATATCCATCACCGTAATTCCATATAGAAATCAAAAATAAACTATTTTTATTCTTAAATAAATCATACTTTTTATCTAAAACATCTTGATTGTTTTTCCACCATATTATTTTTCCATAATCAGTTATCGGAAAATCCTCAACCAGAATAGAGGTGGTATACGTATCTTTATGTACTCCCATAACTTTAACGGGAATAAAAAACTCATACACTACAAAAAAAATAAAAGATAGCAAAAATATGATTATTGTTATTTTATATTTAAAAGCCATTATTTTGGACTCCGAATTTTTATATTAATAGTCGCTTCCATATTGGTCATAAACGGTTTAAAGCCTAATTTGTCATATCGCTGTAATACAAACCAAATTCTAAAAAATCTGAAATTATGATAAAGAGCAGACATAATATCATTACTATCTAAACCAAAATGATCTTGAATTTTATAATGAATAATTGCATCACAATAATCATTGTAAATTTCTAGCTTTTGTAAAGTAATGGTCGTTGACCAAGTGTCATGTACGGTAATCCCCAATCCATTCACTCTATCCTCAAGACGATCGAATTTAGGAAGCACGCTATCGCCTATATAACTTTTTAGCACCAAGTGAATATCAATACGGTCTTTTATACTTCGAGTATTCCAATTAATAGATTTATTAAAAACGTCTCTTATTTTCAGTAATGAACTATTATCAGAATCATCTTCTAAAATTTGCTCTCTGATAGCATCGTTTAATAAAGGATCATTATAAGGTGCGCCATCATTAAATTGCATATGAGTTATCATTTTATTAATAAGGATCGCATAAGGACTACGGAAGGCAAACATTGATGATAAATGGCGAAATTCATCAAACAAGATTTGTGCACATTCAGCTTTTCCTATTTTTGATATCACTATGTTATGATTATTCGCATCATAGACTTTATTAAAAAATCCATCATTTTCTATTGTTTGGAAAGTGTATGGATTTACTCTCATTGAAACATCACGCAAATTAAATTGATTTCGTAGCTGATCTCCACTCAAATCTCCGTAACGCATATCATCTGCACTGTAATCATCCATACGTCTTTGAGTTTGGTATATAACCAATGGAGTAATTATCGCTGACATAATTCTGCCTTGTATAAACTCTTAAATTGTACTTGAGATACTATATCCCGACGTACCAGCCATGATGTGATTACATGTAATACTTTCATAGTGTATTGTAATTATTTCACTGGGTAATGAATCACTTTGAGTTATTGTGCTGGCATTCACCTGGGAATAATTAACAATTGATGCATTAGTTAAAACAACAGTCATATATTTTTCTTGTGAACCAGTAGCGGAGGTTCGATAGTAATCAAGTTCACATCTTAATATTTCATTATTTGTGATGGCGACAATGAGTAAAGGCGTTGATTTATCGACATGTTTGGTAATTGACATTGGATGGTGGCTCAGATTTTGGGCTCTGTTTATATTGAATGAAGAAGCTATTACTAATATCTCATCAGTATGGTTTTCTTGATATTTATTTCCTATTGAGTCCCAAGTAGAGCACCCTGCTGAAATTAAGCCCTGTTTATTTCCATTTAAACGTAAGTAAATATTATTAGCCATGATTAATTCACCTTGATTATGAGCAGTTTTAAACACTCTAAAGCAATACTGCTAGTATAGTATTATGATAAAAAAACATACAAGTAACCTACTATAGGTATTAATGGAGTGTATTAGAAACAACATGGGTGATGATTATTTAGCAACTTACCAATAAAATATATTCGCTGGTATTACTCTCTATGTTTAATATAACTTTTTATAGATGAAGATAATATTGTGGTGAGTACTTACTACTATTTAGATGAAAAACAGCACCCCGTTGCAATGAATAATTTTACTGAATGCTTATAATTAGTAAAAATCCTAACAGAAGTTAGCTTGTAAAAATGGACACTATAATGTCCAATTATGCCATATTATGCTATAATTGGACATTATAGTGTCCATTTTATGTTTAGAGCTAATAATGAAACTCTCATTACTTACCGATATTGATGTTAGTCGAGCTTTTGCTACTCATTTACGAAAACGACGAGAAAAAGAAAAATGGTCTCGGGAACATCTTGCCGAGCGCAGTACCGTCCCTGCATCAACAATTAAAAAATTTGAGTTACAAGGCAAAATTTCATTACGACAACTACTGTTACTTTGGCAGTGTCTTGATGATTTAAATAACCTTTATGCCGTTGTTGACCCTAAAAAAGCCAATAAGCCTCGTATACCAAGAACCATTGAAGAGGTATTACAAGATGAATTTTAAGCTAACATGGTAAACAACCACCATTAAACATAATCAAACATCTTGCAGAAATAGCTGGTTTTGAAAGTTGGCAACAAGCACAAACGTATATCCATCATACTGTTGATATTATTAGTCAATTCTCATCGTTAGCTAAAGAGTATGACGTTTCAAATTCCGTTCGTGCTGATATTGATAAAACGCTTACTAATCGCCTAAAAGAAAATCAACACTTACTTTAATTTCGTAAAAAAGGGAAACTTCCGTTTCCCTTTTAGATTTTAATTTAATGTATTTTAGCTTATTTGTTTATCCCAGAGTGGATCACTTTTTTATGTTGTGAGCCAGCTACTTTATCGTAAATAGCGCATATAACAATAGTCACTAATACAGGAATTAACCACGCTAATCCTTGCTCACTTAATGGTAATTTAGCCGCCCAATCCGGTAATAAATGTTTTAAATGATCAGATGCTTTAATGGCATCAAAAATGCCAAAAAATAAGCTTATTGCCATTGCAGGGGCAATAATACGGCTTGGATTATGCCAAAAACGTAAAGTGAAACTCATCAGAATAATCACAATACAAGGAGGATAAATCATCACCAGAACAGGAATGGAGAACGCAATCAGTTTACTTAAACCAAGATTAGAGACTACCGCGGAAAATACAGCCAAAATCAATACTAATGTACGATAAGAAATAGGCAAATAGCGGCTAAAAAACTCCGCACAAGCACAAGTTAAACCTACCGCGGTCACCATACAAGCTAAGAAAATAAGCAGAGCTAAAAAGAAACTACCAAAATTACCGAAAGTATGTTGCACATAAGCATGTAAAATATCTGCGCCATCTTTTGCTTCTGGAATAATGCTGCCGCTAGCAGAACCAAGCTTAAATAAACTAAGATAAATCGCCGTTAATAACACACCCGCGATAATTCCCGCCCACATAGTATAACGTGTTAATAAAGACGAATTATCAATCCCTCTTGAGCGGGCCGCATTGACAATAACAATACCAAAGACCATCGCGCCTAACGTATCCATGGTAAGATAGCCATTAATAAAACCTTGGGTAAATGCCATATCTTGATACGCTTGTGTAGCGGGGATCGGCGTTCCTGCTGGCCAAAATAGCGCAGCTAAACCTAATACAGCTAAGGCTAAAATTTTAATCGGTGCCAGAATGTGACCAACACTATCAAGTAATTTTCTCGGATACAGTGAAATACCGATAACAATTAAAAAGTAAATAACACTATAAATAAGTAAGGCAATATCACTATCACCCACTAAAGGGGCAATGCCAACTTTAAAAGAGACCGTTGCGGTTCGAGGGGTGGCAAATAAAGGGCCGACAGCAAGATAAGCGACTATTGCTAATAAAAGTCCCATAGATTTACCAATGGGGGTGCTTAATGCTTCAATTCCCCCTCCCACTTTCGCTAATGCCACCACTGTTAGCACAGGTAAGCCAACTCCGGTTAGCAAAAAACCAATGGCCGCAGTCCAAACAAACTCCCCTGATTGCAACCCCACCATCGGGGGAAAAATAATATTCCCTGCTCCAACAAATAGAGCAAAAGTCATAAAACCTAATGCCAGAATGTCTCTGGAAGTTAATCGATGTGCCATAAGATTTGTTAATATATCGTTATTAGATGGTTAATTTACATTTACTATATAAAGTAAATACAACAAAAATATCAGCAGTATCTATTTTGCTTCATGATGGGTTATTCAGAATAATATTTAAGAATAATCATTTTACACAGAGCAATTACATATTAAATAGAAAAAAGCGCCGATAACTGCTCACAAGTAAAACTTTTATAATGAAAAAAGGCAATAGCTGATCTAAAAAGCAGAATAATCATCTAAAGTATTTTTTCAGGCCAGTGATAACTGTTATATATCGCCAATTATCCCCGATATGATTTGTATATTTTTCACTCACCAAACGGCAATCTAGCCATCAATTAAAGTTCCCATTAATTAATAATATTAAAATTTAACGCTACGATATTAGATTTTATTGATATTGATTTGATGGGTATATGACAAAAATACCTTTATCACCTCTTTTAAAAATAGGTAATAAAGGTACTAATAAAATAAGAATAAAAACGAAATTATTTTTTTTCTGTTAACAATGTTTGCGGCATGATAAAAGAAAAAGTGCTTCCTACACCGACTTTACTTTCAATATTCAGTATTGAGTGATGATGTTGTAAGGACTTTTTGACAATCGCCAATCCAAGCCCTGTACCACCGGTGTGGCGGGAGCGCGCTTTATCTACACGATAAAAACGTTCGGTTAAGCGCGTTAAATGTTCAGCACTGATACCCGGCCCATTATCTGACACACTAAACAACATACCTTGTGGTACTTTTTTCCAACTCACGCGAATAGTCGTACCCTCAGGGGTATGATTTATGGCGTTATAGACAAGGTTAGATACGGCACTACGCAATTGCTCTTCATTACCACGAACAGCCCATTTATGGTCAATATCAAAGATGATATTTTGTTGTTCTTGGCTTAATGAGTGCGCGTCATGCTCAAGCACGCTTAATAGCGCAGGCATATCGACAACCGTGTTCAAATCAATATGAGGCGCAGATTCAATACGTGAAAGCTGTAACAGTTGTTGTACTAATAAGTCCATACGCTTTGCTTGCTCTTGCATGGTCTTAATCACTTTATGTTCAGCCGGGTTTTCTGCGGTATTCTCTTCCATCATCTCAAGATAGCCTTGAATAACCGTTAAAGGTGTTCTTAATTCATGGCTCACATTAGCAAAAAAATCACGTCGCGAATTTTCTAACTTATTCTTCTCGGTCACATCGCGAGCAACCATTAAACGTTGATCATCCGCATAAGGCATCACCCGAAATTCAACAATAGCACCATTATTTAATGCAATAGTTAAAGGGCGGCTAAAATCGGCGACGGTGAAATAATGTAAAAAATCGGGATAGCGCAATAAATTAAAAATATTTTGTCCATTATCATCAGGCCAACGAAAGCCTAGAAGATGCTGAGCAAGACTATTACACCAAAAGATATTTCCTTCATTAGTGATCATCACAACGGCATCTGGTAGGCTCTCCGCCCCGCTACGAAAACGCTTAATTAAATCACCTAATTCTCGACGGCGTTTACGGTTACGTTGCTGTGTTTGTCGTATACCATAAAAAATAGGCTCCCAGCCCCCTTTCCCTTCTGGGGGTAATACCGATCTATCGAGCCATAACCATTTAGATAATTTCATTAAATTATAGGCGTGCCATATCAAGGCACTCAGTAATGAGACCACGAGCAACCAAGGAAGGTGGCCGATAAATAGTGATAATACAAAGGCAGGTAAACAAAATAGAAATAGCCCCCACACGAGGGCTTTCCATGAGAGTCGTTCTAACACCAGTTAATTACTCCCTTATCAACTCAAAATCGAGCAGAGAAACGATATCCCGTTCCTCGTACCGTTTGTATCATTCGGTCATGGCCATCTTGCTCTATAGCTTTACGCAATCGACGAATATGTACATCGACAGTACGATCTTCGACATAAACATTGGTGCCCCAAACATAGTTTAGCAACTGCTCTCGGCTATATACACGTTCGGGATGGGTCATAAAAAAGTGGAGAAGTTTAAATTCGGTAGGCCCCATATCAATGGGTTTATCTTGACTGGTAACTCGATGTGAAACAGGATCAAGACTTAATCCATTAAATTCAATCACATCTTCTGCCGACATCGGTGACAATCGTCGTAAAATAGCCTTTACCCGAGCCACCAGCTCTTTAGGCGAAAAAGGTTTAATCACATAGTCGTCTGCACCTGTTTCGAGACCTTTGACTTTATCTTCTTCTTCCCCTTTTGCTGTTAGCATAATAATAGGAATATCACGGGTATTATTTTCACGCTTCATCTGTTTAATCACTTGGATACCCGAGCCTCCGGGGATCATCCAATCTAATAAAACCAGATCAGGGTAAGGGTCAATCAGAAAACTCAATGCAGTATCATAGTCCTCAGCTTCAATAGGCTGAAAACCATTTTGCTCTAATACAAAACAGATCATCTCTCGAATTGCGGTTTCATCTTCAACAACAAGAATACGCCTTGCCATACTCTATCCTGTGTTATTTATATAGAGGGTCATAATGATTATGAGGCACTTTTATGACAGATTTATGACTGACTATGACAATACTGGAATACAGTGTCATTATTAAGGTAAATAAGGCTAAAATTGGTGTAATTTCACTCAAAATACGTAGCTCATAGGTGGATTTTCACTAAAAAAGTAAGGTGCGCCATACTGACGGCAGTTAACATTAAGGGATAGCAATGCGGATTATTCACACCTCAGATTGGCATTTAGGACAATATTTTTTTACAAAAACTCGCGCCCAAGAGCACCAACAATTTCTCGATTGGCTATTAGCGCAAATCCGTGAACAACAAGTTGATGCAGTTATTGTTGCAGGGGATATCTTTGATACTGGCTCCCCCCCAGTTATGCCCGAGAGCTTTATAATCGATTTGTCGTCGCAATAAGAGATACTCAGTGCCAACTGATTATTTTAGGGGGTAATCATGATTCTGTGGCAACGCTAAATGAATCTAAATCACTGTTAGCGTGTTTAAATACCACCGTCATTGCTAATGTTCACACTGAAACCCCACAAGCCCCTATTATTCTTTATCAAAAAAATCACACACCTGGAGCATTACTTTGTGCAATCCCCTATTTACGCCCTAGAGATATGATAAATAGCAAAAGTGGGCAATCGGGAGCAGACAAACAGGGCGCTTTAAAAGAAGCGATCGCAGATTATTATCAACGCCAATATCAAGCCGCGCTCGACTTACGAAAACAACTCAATGTTAACATCCCTATCATTGCCACAGGGCATCTGACAACGATTGGCGCCAGTGTTAGCGATTCGGTACGTGAAATTTATATCGGCACATTAGAAGCCTTTAACGCAACCCTATTTCCTCCATTTGACTATATCGCCCTTGGTCATATTCATCGCCCACAGCGCGTCAATAAATCGGGTCATATTCGCTACAGTGGTTCACCTATTCCATTAAGTTTTGATGAAAGTGCACAACAGAAAAGTGTTTGTCTTATCGATTTTGAGCAAGATAAGTTAGCGGAAATGACACTATTAGCCATCCCTGAGTTTCAGCTATTACGCACTCTTTCAGGCTCGTTACAAGAAATTGCCACACAACTCGAAAAGTTAGCAACACAATATAATGAAATGGATACCACGATTTGGCTAGATATTGAAGTTTCAACTCAAGATTATCTCAGTGATATTCAAACCCGTATTCAAGAGCTAACTCAATCGCCACTCTTTGAAGTGATCGTATTAAGAAGAGCGAGAAAACAACGTCAAGCACTGATGCAAAATGAGAAAGAAACCCTAACTGAACTGACTGTATATGATGTATTTGAAAGGCGCTTAGCTCAACACCAGTTTGAAACCGAGGAAGACAAAACACGGTTAACCACACTCTTTAAGCAAGCGGTTGAAATGGCAGAGCAAGAGGATAACAACGCACGATGAAAATCTTAAGTCTGCGCTTTAAAAACATTAACTCACTCAAAGGCGAATGGAAAATTAACTTTGATCAAGAGCCTTTTGTTAGCAATGGGCTATTTGCCATTACAGGCCCGACAGGTGCGGGTAAAACCACGCTCTTAGATGCAATTAGTTTAGCCTTATATCACAGAACGCCACGCTTAGATAAAGTAACCCAATCTCAAAATGAATTAATGACTCGTCACACTGCAGAATGTTTAGCTGAAGTGGAATTTGAAGTTAAAGGGGTTGCCTATCGGGCATTTTGGGAACAACGTCGTGCTAATTATAAAGAAGAGAGAAACTTACAAGCCCCACAGGCTGAGTTAGCAAAAATTAATCGTTTAGGCGGTGAAGATAAAGTTTTAGCCAATAAAATTAGCCAAGTAAAAGAAAAAATAATCTCGATCACCGGATTAGATTTCGATCGCTTCACTAAATCCATGTTGTTATCACAAGGGCAATTTGCTGCATTTCTCAACGCTGATGATAAATCTCGTGCAGAGCTACTTGAAGAGCTTACTGGTACAGATATCTATCGCCATATTTCACAAACAATTTTTAAACATTGGCGCGAAGAAGAGCAGGCTTTAAACACGCTAAAACAACAAGCTCAAATGATGGCATTATTGGATGCAACAATACGCCAAGAGCTATTAACACAACAAGCCAATATTCAAGCACAAGTAACAAGGTTACAAAAAGAGCAACAGGAATACCAAGTTGCTAAGCAATGGCAAGAAAAAGCGCTAGAAATTCAGCAGCAACAACAATCAGCCCAAGCGGGACTCTATGAGGCTCAACAGGCATTAATTATTGCTCAACCCGATATTCAACGCTTAGAAAAAAATGAGCCAGCAGAAAAAATTCGCCCTCTTTATGATGAAAAAAATCGTCGTCTTACAGAGCAAAACTATTTAGCAACACAGTTAACAAGCTTAAAAACAGAAAAACAGGCTATTGAACAGCAAAGTCTACCTATCAATAAAAAATTGGCAGACTTTCATGAACAATTAAAAACGCATCATGAGAAAAAACAGCACACTTTACAGTTAATTCGTGAGAAGGTACTGCCTTTAGATAATCAATTGGTGCTGTTACAACAAGAAATTAGTACTAATAACCAACACAAGCATAAATTAGAAAAAATATGCGCTGAATATCTGCAACATTCTCAGTTAGCCGAGAAAAAATTAATCACCACACAACAACAAGTTAATCAATTAAATAACGACTTAACACAACACGCCTATCATGCACAACTTGCGGAAAATCTACCCTTATGGCAACACTATTTTCAGCAATATAATGAAATATCAAACCAATATCTTGCCAACCAAAAACGAGAAACAGCAGAGCAGGAAAAAGTCATAAGTTTGGAAAAAGCATTACAACAAGCTACCCAAACATTAGCCACCCAACAAGAGCAACTTAATTTACAGCAACAGCAACTACAATCTTATCAAACACAATTGGAAGCGCGTCAAAAAGCAGACAAACCCGATGAAATAAAACCGCGATTACAACAAATTAATCTGCAAAAAAATGCATTGGCAAAAATTATAAATTTACACACTCAATTACAACGTAATGGCAAAGAGCAGCAACATTATCAAACTACATTGAGTGAAAATCAGCAAAAAATAGCAACTCTAACCCAAACGATTGCAGAAAATGATCTGGCACTAAAAGAGAAAGCACAACATCTTAAAGATTTAAATGACAACTATCTTTTGCTACAAAAAGTCGCCGAATATGAGCAAGAGCGTGCACGTTTACTGAAAGATAAACCTTGCCCTCTATGTGGCTCAACACAGCATCCTTATGTAGAAACCTATCATGACATCAAACCAGATGAGACAAAGCTACGTTTAGAAGCATTACAACAGCAGGTGCATTCACTCACCATCACCTTAGCCGAACAGCGAACCCAACTGGTAAACTATGGCTCACAAAATAGCACCTTGAGTGACAATATCGCTCAGTTAACCCAAGAGAATAGCGTACTGACCCAACAGTGGCAGACGTTAGCACAAGCACACCATTTACCGTTAGTTGATGATGCAGATAACTTACTGACATTAGAACAATCATTAAATCAGCAAGAGCTTATTCTCACAGAAAAACTTGACAGTTATCAGCAATTAGAAGCCCAAACACATCAAAAGAATACGCATTTTCTCAATGCAAAAGAGCAATTTAATCAACAACAACAATCGGTTAAGCAACAGCAAAATGATTTAGATTATTTGCAAAAAACAATCAAAACCTATCAGCAACAAAGCGAGCACTTGCACCAACAGCAACAACAATTAGCACAACATATTCAGTCAGCGATTGAAAAACAAGGCTATACACTCCCTGAATTTGAGCAGTTCACGCCATGGTTGGCAGCTCGTCAACAAGAGCACCAGCAATATCAAAGTCAGTTAAAAGAGCTTCAGCTATTACAACAAAGCCTACGTGAACAGCAAGTGACGCAAAATGAAAAAAAACGTTATTTAGCAGAAAAACAGGCTGAACTTGAGGCGCTATTAGCAAAATTAAGCCAACAACAGCACCAACAAACACAATGGCAGGATCAACGACAAGCCTTATTTGGTTCACAATCTGTAGAGCAGGTACGTAGTGAACTTGATAAACATAGCCAATTTTTACAAACCCAGATTGAGCAATATACTCAAGAAAAAAACCAACTAGAAAACCGACTTAATCAATTAATTGGCCAATATCAAGAGAATGAAAAAGCCCTACAACGAGCAATAACACAAGCACAACAAGCCACTGAACACTATCAACACGCGTTAAAAGAGAGTCTTTTTGCCGATGAAAATGACTTTTTAGCCTCTCTATTATCGGTAGAGGAAAGAACACGTCTACAAGAGCAGCAAAAACAGCGACTTGATAAACTTTTACAAGAAAAAACGCGCCTTGAGACTCAAGAAAAAGCCTATCAACAACATTTATTACAACAACCATTACTCTCAACCCAATGTACTGCTGAGCAATGTAATATCCATTTAGACGACTTAGCAAAGCAACACAAAGCGTTGCAAGAAACACTATTTAGTCTGCAAATACAATTACGCCAAGATGATGAAAAACGGATAGAGCAACAAACACTATTAGCGCAAATAGCCAAACAGCAAGCGCATTATGATGATTGGAGTTATTTAAATGAGTTAGTTGGCTCTGCATCTGGTGATAAATTTAGTCGCTTTGCCCAAGGGTTAACCCTCGACCATCTTATCTATCTGGCTAATCGTCGCTTAGAAAAACTACATGGTCGTTACTTTTTACAACGCAAAACGACAGGTAGCCTTGAATTACAGATTGCCGATACATGGCAAGCAGATGCTCTACGCGATACACGTACACTTTCTGGTGGAGAGAGTTTTTTAGTCAGCTTATCCCTTGCCTTAGCGTTATCTGATTTAGTCAGTAATAAGACGCAAATTGAGTCACTCTTTTTAGATGAAGGCTTTGGCACTCTCGATCCTGATACACTAGATATTGCTTTAGATGCCTTAGATAGCCTTAATGCTTCTGGCAAAATTATTGGTGTGATCAGTCATGTTGAAGCGATGAAAGAGCGTATTCCGGTACAAATAAAAGTGAAAAAAGCGGGGGGTTTAGGAATAAGTCAGCTAGCACCTGAGTTTAGATATGGTAATAAGAGCAATGAAAATCAATCAGTTAAAGACTAGCTCTAATAATTTGATGTAAGTGGTTAAAATTTTTAGATATCAATAAATCACCCACAGCGTCTATAGTATGTGCATAGATTAGCTCAGGCTAAACAGCTTTAAACGCTTATATTTATCAAGGAGATAAGCATGTCTAACGCATTCACAGAATTAATGAAAAAACGTAGAACAATTTATCATTTAGGTAATCAACTGCCTATTAGCGAAGACAGAGTTGCTACGATCATCAAAGAAGCGGTTAAAGAAAGCCCTAGCGCATTTAACTCATAAACTTCTCGTGTTGTCGTTTTATTTGGTGAACAACACCAGAAATTATGGAATATCGTTAAAGATACTCTGAAAAAATTAGTCCCTGCGGATGCATTTAGCGCAACAGAAGCCAAAATTAATAGCTTTGCTGCCGGTGCAGGCTCCATCCTTTATTTTGAAGATACTGATATCGTTAAAGGGCTTCAAGAGCAGTTCCCACTGTATGCTGAAAACTTTCCTGTTTGGTCAGAGCAAGCCAGTGGTATGGCTCAGCTTTCTGTCTGGACTGCACTTGCGGCTGAAAATGTAGGGGCATCACTGCAACACTACAATCCAATTATTGATGATGAAGTTCACGCAACTTGGGATATTCCTCGCCATTGGAAATTAAGAGCACAAATGGTCTTTGGCTCTATCGAACAAGAAGCAAGTGAGAAAAATTATATTGAAGATGACGCTCGTTTTAAAATCTTCAAATAATAGAATTTAATATAGACATCTGATCCAAATACCCTCTTTTTATTTTCATTCCTTGCCCACAGCCTCTGTGGGCTTTTTTTTGCCCACGACAAATAATAAAGGGAGCATTAGCCCCCTTCTTTTATGACTTGATCAGTTTAATATCATGCTTTCGCTGCTTTTTCTGAGCTTCTTGACATCCTCCACGCCCTAAAGGACGTGGATCCCTACTGCGTTCAGACTGATGTCTGAATCACCTCGGCGGGTTCCTGCTTCGACGGGCG
>NZ_BAABMO010000052.1:0-19933 GCF_054767435.1 Proteus sp. MB838 | reverse complement strand
TGGCGAACAAGTCTCTGATGTATGTGCTTTTGAAACGGCTCGTTACCTTGCTCGTCGTTTTGGTTTACTGGTTGGTGGCTCTACAGGGGGGGTGGTATATAAAGCGCTGGAGTTGATTAACAATAGTACAATTTGCGGAAATGTTGCACTTGCTATGGCTGATGGTGGTGAAAAATATCTGCAGACGATTTTTAATGACACATGGCTTAAAGAGCGAAATTTAATATCGGAGTCAGTCTGGGAACAACTTGATAATTGGTTTTCTTTGCCAACTTGTTTGGGGGATAGCAGATGATCCCAAATGAGAAATTGAGAGTAACACTATGTGGAGCCGGTCGTACAGGGCATCTTGCGGCAATTTTATTTAGCTTAAATCCTGCGATTGACGTCACTCTTTACAGCAGTCGCTCAGAAGCTGTGACAGCATATAAAGAAAATGATCATCAACTTCAGGCGGTGATGCCTGATGGTCAAGTTATTAAAACCCGCTCGGTTAGGATGACAGAAGCCATTAATGAGGCGTGCTCTGAGGCAGATATCATCATTATTACGACACCAAGTCATGTACGTGAAAGTTTACTTCAACGTATGGCGCCAATACTGCCGAAACATAAAAACATCTTTGTGGGCGCCATTCCCGGTTTTGCTGGCTTTGACTGGCTGGCTGAAAAAACGTTAGGCGATGCACCCAATATTGTTATATGGGGAATGAAAGATGTTCCCCATATTGCATTTGATCTGCAACCGGGAAAAAGTGTCAGAATGGGGGGCGGAAAATCACAACTCTATGTAGCTGTGCATGGAAGAGAAAAACCGCAATATGCCAATCTTCTTCTCAATTACCTCAAACAACTTTATGACTCACCTATTACGCTACTGACCGATTATCTAGAAATTACCCTAACGCCTGGAAATCCTATTATGCACAGCTCTGTTATCTATGGCCTTATCGGTCCATGGGGACAGTGGCACAATAGGCCTTTTGAGAGTATTCCATGTTGGTGGAACGATTGCCCCGAGTTGGGTGCCTATTTTCTTGCCCGCTGTGATAGGGAGAATCAAGCGTTATGTAATAAAGCAGAAATTGTATTGGGGATTAATCTCAGTTCCGTGCAACCATTACAGCAGGAAATAGTAGCCGCATATGCGGACTCAATTGCTGATCCGCGAACATTACTCAGTGTGTTACGAACGAATAAGGCCTATCAGGGTATTCCTTTACCTCTTATTTCTACAGCACGATCCCATGGTTATATTTTTGACAAACAACATCGGGTTTTTCAGGAAGACATTGCCTATGGACTAGCGCTTCTTGTTGCTCTTGGAGAACGTCTTCGAGTGCCAACACCCTATATAAGAGAAATATATGATTGGTGTTGTGGTTATATAGGAGGAAGTTTGCCTCACCCTCAGCTCCCAATGGATTGGCCAATAATAAGGGTGAAATAGTATGCGTGTTACCGGCAGTGTCATTTTTATTGTCCAGTTTTTATTTATCGTACAGCTACTCTCAATGGGAGCCATGGAAATGAGTGGCCCTTTTTGGCCGCTTCATCTCGAAAGTATGGCGTCGACAGAGCTACTGAGTATCGTGGGAACCGGCGTGTATATCGCACCTATGTTGGGCGTTATGCTAACCAGTACCTTTTGGGGACGAATAGGCGATAAAACTGGCAATAAAGTGATGATGATCCGTGCACTGATGGGGCTTGCATTAACGCAATTGGGGCTAGCTTTTGCCAATGATGTCTGGGTAATACTGCTACTACGTTTTTTACAGGGAACTTGTGCGGGGTATATTGCACCTGCTCAAGCTTATGGTATTGCCATGATCCCCATAGCACAACGTACTCGGCTTTTGGCATGGTTACAAGTATCTACCAATGCAGGATCGTTAGCTGGAGCCATTGCTGGTGGGGCCATCCTCGATTTACTGAGTTTCTTTTGGATAAACTTCGGGGCATTTATCATTTGTACGTTATGTGCACTACTGGTTTTTTTCATATTACCGAATGATTTACCGCGCCACGCTTCATCCAATTGCGTCACTTCCTCAACAAATAAAGCAAAAGCGATATCATCAATTAACCACAGTGTCATTGTTGGCTTACTTACCGTACTGGGTTTGTTATTAATGAGCCGCATGATCACACAAACCCCTTTTTCTCTTTATGTCAGTAGCGTATTTAATGCCCCTAACTGGTTAACAGGGGTCGCTTACGGATTGCAGGCTACAGGTGTGATTGTCTCAGCCTCCCTCTGGGCAAGATGGTTTGAAGCACACAACATATCTCATGCACTCTATCGAATGGTGGGGATCATTGCGGGATGTTTTATTGTGACCTTACTGCTAGCAGCAGTAAGAGAAATAAGCTGGTTTATCGGACTTTATTTTTTGTGGGGCATTCTTCTTGGGGCAACAACGCCAGTATTAACCGCATTAATATCTCGCTCAACCGCTGAAAGTAAACAGGGTTATATTTTGGGGCTGGTGCAAAGTATTAGCCAGTTTGCCTCTATGGTTGGCATTGCACTGGGGGGGGCGGAATACTTGTTTGGCCTGGGTTGACCACGTTGTTTTTGTGTGTGGCGGTGATGTATTGCATTACTTTAATTATTACGCTGAAAATGAGTTACTCTTCAAAAAACACTAACCAAAAATAGGTTATTAATCATGATATTACGATTTATATTTTCTATTGTATTGTTGTATTCATCAATGGCTTACTCACAGCAAGTTGTAACACCTGTTACTGACCTACTTGGCAGAACCGTGAATGTCAAATTACCGGTACAGCGCGTCATTTTGGGGGAAGGACGACAGCTTTATTTAGTGGCTATGTTTGATAAAGAAAATCCAGCACAAAGGATAGTCGCTTGGCGAAAAGATTTAATACAGTCCGATCCGGCCACATGGCAACAGTACCGACAACAATTTCCACAGTTGGCAAAAATCCCTACCTTTGGTGGCAGCGAACAAGGAACGTTTGATATAGAGCAGGCGATTAATCTGCAACCTGATGTCATCATCATGAATATGGACGCACGCAATACTATTGTTGATGCTGGACACGAAGCTGCACTAGCCCGAGCGGGTATTCCCATTGTTTATGTCGACTTTCGCTATGATCCTATTGCACACATTCCTCCAACAGTGACGTTATTTGGTAAATTATTTGGCCAACCAGATCGCGCAGAAGCTTATTTAACATTCCGTGATAAAGAGTTACAACGAGTGACATCTCGAGTTGAACAATTACAGGGGGCATTGCCAAAAGTATTTTTAGAGCGTCTTGGGGGTTATTCAGAAGAGTGCTGTATGACCTTTGGTAAAGGGAGTTTTGGCCGTTTTGTTAAAATAGCGGGGGGGATAATATTGCCGACAATCTTGCTCCGGGAACCTTTTTTACGCTAAATCCAGAAAAAGTGGTTGTTGCAAATCCCGATATTGTGATTATTACCAGCGGCAATTTTCAGGCATTTGTGCCGGGTGGAAAGTGGATCCCACTTGGGCCGGGGATTAATATTCAACAATCAAAACACCGACTCGCATGGTTTACGACTCGCCCTGCTTATGTTGATAGTAACGCTCGCCGTCGTGGCGCATTTTTTGCTATTTGGCATCAGTTTTATAATAGTCCCTATGATGTTATTGCTATCCAGCAGCTAGCTAAGTGGATACATCCCCAATTATTTGCTGATCTTGATCCTGATGACACATTCCGTCGTTTACATCAAGAATTTCTACCCATCTCATATCAGCCGGGATATATGATTGATTTGGAAAAAGAGGGGAGGTAAATATGGAGTATGATGTCGTGTTATATCCCATTGCCTTGCTCCGTCCTTCAGAAGAAGTCAACATGGCTCATGTTGAAGCTTTAACTAAGGAAATAGTCCGTTGCCAAAGATGGACAACACCTATACCCATTGAAAAAGAGACCGGAATTATTATGGACGGTAATCATAGGTATCAAGTCGCTCATCATCTTGCTCTCACTTATATTCCTTGTGTGTTGCTTGATTACACTGATACACGCATAACTGTGTATGATTGGCAGAATGGACGAGCGTTTAGCCCATTAAGAATAAGGGAGCAGATATTAAAGCAAGGTAATATTTTCCCTTATAAAACTACTCGACATCTATTTTCTCCAAGCCTTCCGGCCGTTAATTTTCCGCTTGAACAGTTAGTTGAAAAAATAGCTAGTAATCATCTGAATGTTTTCAAGTTAGGTGTTGGTAGGTGACCATTAACAGTGGGAAAATTAAATAGCTTAGTATTTATTTGATTTGATGGATAAAACAGCAACGTAATTTTAGCTTGATTAGTCGTATCAAGCTAAGGTTTAATAAGATACTTCTTAATTGCGCAAATAAAAGTCATTTTTCATTTTTGTTGCGCAACAATGTGGTGGTGTAATGTTATTTTCCGCGTTTATCGTAATAAATGCTGTTTAAATCAAAGAATTATTGATTTTCACTGATTACGATAGCCACCTTTGTGGATTTTTTATATTGCGGTTTTTTGCCCGCATTGAGAGAATCAGCTATCTAGATGCTTTTTATCCGACTTGGAGTAGAAAATGACCACTCGTAAAACCCTTGCAAATGCGATCCGTTTTTTAAGCATGGATGCAGTGCAAAAAGCCAAATCAGGGCACCCTGGTGCACCTATGGGCATGGCTGATATTGCAGAAGTATTATGGCGTGATTTTTTAAATCATAATCCAACTAATCCTCACTGGGCAGATCGTGACCGTTTTGTTTTATCTAACGGCCATGCTTCAATGCTGATTTATAGCTTATTACATCTGTCTGGTTATCAAGTTTCTTTAGATGATCTAAAAAATTTCCGTCAGCTGCATTCTAAAACACCGGGTCACCCAGAATATGGTTATACCCCAGGTGTTGAAACTACCACGGGTCCTTTAGGTCAAGGGATTGCTAACGCAGTAGGTTTTGCGATCGCAGAACGCACATTAGCGGCTCAATTTAACCGTCCTGGTCACGATATCGTAGATCACTACACCTACGCCTTTATGGGTGATGGTTGTATGATGGAAGGTATCTCTCACGAAGTATGCTCTTTAGCAGGTACTTTACAGTTAGGTAAACTGATTGCATTTTACGATGACAATGGCATTTCTATTGATGGTAAAGTACATGGTTGGTTTACTGATAATACTGCTGAACGTTTCAAAGCGTATGGCTGGCATGTTATTAGTGGTATTGATGGTCATGATGCAGCGAGTATTAAAGCTGCGATTGAAACCGCACAACAAATTACTGATAAGCCTTCACTGTTAATTTGCAAAACCACCATTGGTTTTGGTTCTCCTCATAAAGCAGGCACTGCCGATCCTCACGGTTCACCATTAGGTGATGCAGAAATTGCAGAAACTCGTAAAGCTCTGGGCTGGGAGTATGGTCCTTTTGAAATTCCACAAGAGATCTACAAAGAGTGGGATGCTAAAGAAGCTGGTAAAGCAAAAGAAGCTGCGTGGGACGCTAAATTTGCTGAGTATGCAGCACAATTCCCTGAATTAGCAGCTGAATTTAAACGTCGTATGTCTGGCGAATTACCTGCAAATTGGGAAAAAGAGTCAACAGCCTTTATTGAACAGTTGCAACATAACCCAGCGAGTATTGCTAGCCGTAAAGCATCACAAAATACATTAGAAGCGTTTGGTAAAGTTTTACCTGAGTTTATGGGAGGCTCTGCTGACCTTGCACCAAGTAACTTAACTATGTGGTCTGGCTCTAAAGCATTAAATGAAGATAAAGCCGGTAACTACATCCATTATGGTGTTCGCGAATTCGGTATGTCTGCCATTATGAATGGTATTGCATTACACGGTGGTTTTGTTCCTTACGGCGCTACCTTCCTGATGTTTATGGAATATGCACGTAATGCGGTACGTATGGCTGCACTGATGAAAATCCGCAGTATCTTTGTTTATACCCATGACTCTATCGGTTTAGGTGAAGATGGTCCTACTCACCAACCTGTTGAGCAAATGGCAAGTCTGCGTGTAACACCAAATATGAGTACATGGCGCCCATGTGACCAAGTTGAGTCAGCAGTAGCATGGAAATACGCTGTTGAGCGTAAAGATGGTCCAACTGCGCTCATCTTCTCTCGTCAAAACCTTGCTCAACAGCCACGTACTCCAGAGCAACTGGCTAATATCGAGAAGGGTGGTTATATCCTGAAAGATTGTGACGGTACACCTGAACTTATCTTTATTGCTACGGGTTCTGAAGTTGAATTAGCTGTTAATGCTTACGATCAATTAACAGCAGAAGGCCGTAAAGTCCGTGTGGTTTCAATGCCAGCAACAGATGCATTTGATAAACAAGATGCTGATTATCGTGAAGCAGTATTACCTGCAGCGGTTAAAGCTCGTGTTGCTATTGAAGCGGGTATCGCGGATTACTGGTTTAAATATGTTGGTCTTGATGGTGTGATTGTCGGTATGCATAGCTTCGGTGAATCTGCTCCTGCAAACGAACTGTTTGCTGAGTTTGGTTTTACTGTTGAAAATGTGGTTACACAGGCAAAAACTCTACTTAAATAATCAATAAATGTTAACAAGAGCACATTTTTGGGAATAATTTCTCAGATGTGCTCTTTTTTTATGCTTCCCCCTTTTTTTGCTATTGCGATTTTCTCTCATTTCTCGTAATCTGAACACCAATAAGCTGAACCGTTTCAGTTGTGCTAAAAATGTCGGTGACCGCACATTTTTTAGTTTTACTTGATTTATCGTTGTTGATTAGTCAATTGCTCGATTATTCTAGGCGGTTGCATAATTACGAGTTATCAAGGAAGTTACATGACAATTAGAGTTGCTATTAACGGTTTTGGTCGAATAGGGCGTAATGTGTTAAGATCGCTTTATGAATCTGGAAAGCGGGCTGAAATAAGCGTTGTTGCAATAAATGAATTGGCTGATGCAACAGGTATTGCTCATTTGCTTAAATATGACTCAAGCCATGGTCGCTTTGCTTGGGATATTCGTGTTAATAATGACTTATTGCAAGTAGGTGATGATGCAATCCGTCTTTTCCATCATGCCGATATTGCAGACTTACCTTGGGGTGAGTTAGGTATTGATGTGGTACTTGATTGTAGTGGCGTTTATGGATCTCGTGCCGATGGTGAGGCGCATATTGCACAAGGGGCAAAGAAAGTGCTCTTTTCTCATCCGGGAACGATAGATCTTGATGCTACGGTGGTATTCGGTGTTAATCAACATGAATTGAAAAAACAGCACCGCATCGTCTCTAATGCTTCTTGTACCACAAATTGTATTATCCCGATTATTAAAATGATGGATGATGCTTTTGGTATAGAGTCAGGTACAGTGACGACAATCCATGCTGCGATGAATGATCAACCTGTTATTGATGCATATCATAAAGATTTACGTCGTACACGAGCCGCAGGACAATCGATTATTCCGGTTGATACCAAATTAGCTGCCGGTATTACACGGATTTTCCCGAAATTTAAAGATCATTTCGAGGCAATTTCTGTACGAGTTCCTACAATTAATGTGACAGCAATTGATTTAAGTGTCACGGTAAAAAATGCTGTAAATGTGTTAGATGTCAATAAGTTAATTCAAAAATCAGCAACTGGCGCATTTCGTGGTATAGTGGATTACACAGAATTGCCATTAGTCTCAACAGATTTTAACCACGACCCTCATAGTGCCATTGTTGATGGTACACAAACAAGAGTCAGTGGGCAGCATCTGATTAAAACGTTAGTCTGGTGTGATAATGAATGGGGCTTTGCTAACCGAATGCTTGATACGACGTTAGCTATGGCTGCAACTGGTTTTAAATAATCATGTATTAATGACGGTACTCAGCAATAGCACATTATGTGATAATGCGCGGTACTGAACAGAAGATTACTAAATTTTAGAGAATCAATGAGAGGATTCATCATGTCTGTAATTAAGATGACCGATTTAGACCTGGCCGGTAAACGAGTACTAATTCGTGCTGACCTGAACGTTCCAGTGAAAGATGGAAAAGTAACTTCAGATGCACGTATTCGTGCTTCATTACCGACTATTGAAGCGGCTTTAAAACAAGGCGCTAAAGTTATGGTAACTTCACACTTAGGCCGTCCTACTGAAGGTGAGTACAACGAAGAGTTCTCTTTAAAACCAGTTGTTGACTATCTGAAAGAGAAATTATCTGCACCCGTTAGCCTAGCAAAAGACTATTTAAACGGTGTTGATGTTAATGCAGGTGAATTAGTTGTATTTGAAAACGTTCGTTTTAATAAAGGCGAAAAGAAAGACGACGAAACGCTGTCTAAACAATATGCTGCATTATGTGATGTCTTTGTCATGGATGCATTCGGTACGGCTCACCGTGCTCAAGCGTCAACACACGGTGTTGCTAAGTTTGCGGATATCGCTTGCGCGGGTCCTCTGTTATCAGCAGAGCTTGAAGCATTAGGCAAAGCATTAGATAAACCAGAGCGTCCAATGGTGGCTATCGTTGGTGGCTCTAAAGTATCTACTAAATTAACAGTTTTAGATTCATTATCAAAAATTGCTGACCAATTAATCGTTGGTGGTGGTATTGCTAACACCTTTATCGCAGCAGAAGGTCATTCTGTAGGTCGTTCATTATATGAAGCAGACCTTGTTGACGATGCGAAAAAATTAATGGAAAAATGCGATATTCCAGTACCAACAGATGTCCGTGTCGCGACAGAATTCTCAGAAACAGCGCCAGCTGTACTGAAATCAGCAAATGACATCAAAGATGATGAACAAGTATTAGATATCGGTGATGTGACTGCTGAACGTTTAGCTGAAATCCTGAAAAACGCAAAAACCATTCTGTGGAATGGCCCTGTGGGTGTCTTTGAATTCCCTAACTTCCGTAAAGGTACTGAAGTGATTGCTAAAGCGATTGCTGATAGTGATGCTTTCTCTATCGCTGGCGGTGGTGATACATTAGCGGCTATCGATTTATTTGATATCGCAGATAAAATCTCTTACATTTCAACCGGTGGTGGTGCTTTCTTAGAATTCGTAGAAGGTAAAAAACTTCCTGCGGTTGCTATGCTGGAAGAACGCGCTAAACAGTAATTAAGTCACGCTCATACAGGTAGAGTGTAAAACTCTGCCTGTTCCAAATATAGGATCTTATTACATGTCTAAAGTTTTTGATTTCGTAAAACCGGGTGTCATCACTGGTGATGATGTACAAAAAGTATTTGCAGTAGCAAAAGAAAATAATTTTGCTCTGCCTGCAGTTAACTGCGTAGGTACAGACTCAATTAATGCTGTATTAGAAGCAGCTGCGAAAGTGCGTTCTCCTGTTATTGTTCAATTCTCTAATGGTGGTGCTGCATTTATCGCAGGTAAAGGTCTTAAAGCTGAAGCGCCACAACAAGCGGCTATCCTAGGGGCTATTTCTGGTGCTCACCATGTACACCAAATGGCAGAATACTATGGTGTTCCTGTTATTTTACACACTGACCACTGTGCGAAAAAACTGTTACCTTGGATTGATGGTCTGTTAGATGCAGGTGAAAAACACTATGCGAAAACAGGTAAACCACTATTCTCTTCTCATATGATTGACTTATCAGAAGAGTCATTAGAAGAAAATATTGAAATCTGTTCTAAATATTTAGCGCGTATGGCTAAAATCGATATGACTTTAGAAATCGAATTAGGCTGTACTGGTGGTGAAGAAGATGGCGTTGATAACACAGGTATGGATAGCTCTGCGCTATATACCCAACCTGAAGACGTTGCTTACGCTTATGAAAAACTAAATGCTATCAGCCCACGTTTCACTATCGCTGCATCATTTGGTAATGTTCACGGCGTTTATAAACCAGGTAACGTTCAATTAACACCAAAAATTCTTCGTAACTCACAAGACTATGTGTCAGAGAAATACAATCTGCCACACAATAGCTTAAACTTTGTTTTCCACGGTGGTTCTGGTTCATCTGCAGAAGAAATCAAAGAAGCTGTAAGCTACGGTGTTGTTAAAATGAATATCGATACCGATACTCAATGGGCAACTTGGGACGGTATCTTGCAGTTCTACAAACAGAACGAAGGCTATTTACAAAGCCAATTAGGTAATCCAGAAGGCGCTGATAAACCTAACAAGAAATACTATGATCCACGTAACTGGTTACGTCATGGTCAAACATCAATGGTTGTTCGTTTAGAGCAAGCATTTAAAGAGCTAAATGCGATTGATGTTCTGTAATACAATTTTATTGTAATACACCTAAAAAACCCGCTTAGTATGCGGGTTTTTTTGTTGGTTGTTAGCACTAGGTACGATGGTATTGGGCTATTTAATTTCGGTTATATTTGTCATTAAAGGTTTGGTCTGAAATACACAGATAATAAATTCCTTCAATAAAACCGATAATAGCGGGTATCCCCGTCCAGCAAAAAATGAGATATAAAATCCCCATTCCTACTTTACGAAGATAGAATTTATGTATTCCTAGCCCACCAAGAAAAATAGCTAATAATGCGGCTGCTAGCTTATTTTTATCATTCATTAATATCTGCTCCTATTACCAATCATTGGTTTTTAATCATGAATATTGATTATTAGACAATGCTAAATATTGTCAGTTTCAATTAAAGGTACTATTTATAAGATAGATTAAAACCAGAAAAAAGAAAAAAAGAGAAGAACACTAATCATAAATAATAAAAGATTAAGGTTGTAGAAGATTTAATCGCTAAGCGTTTTTATAAGAGATAAAAAAAGCGCCTTTCTAGGCGCTTTGTCTGTGATAAGCAAAGGTGTTTGCTTATTTACTTAATCATTTTACTCTCTTCTTTCATCATGCGGTTTAGTAAAGGTACTGTTGCCCACATAATCAAGCCAACCACTAAGGTAACGATACCGATTTTGCCAAACACATCAGTATAAATAGGCAGTGTTTGTAGTGGATCGGTAATACCTTCAGGTGGGGCGGTAAAGGTTGCTACATGGCCTCCTAACAGGTAAGCCGTCGCTTGTGTTAAGAACCACATACCTAAAATAAAGCCCATCATATATTGCGGTACGAAAGCGGCAATCATCGCTAAGCCTAATGCACTGATTATCAATTCCCCTAGACTTTGGAAGAGATAAATCAGTACAACAAACCAAGGTGATGTTAAGCCTTGAGCATCAGCAAACCACATACCTGAAGCGGCAGCGGTTAGGAAGCCTAATGAGCATAAAAGCATACCTGTGGTAAATTTTGCCGGCATGGATAAATCTTTGCCTTTCGCGCCAAAATGGCTATAAGCCATTGCTAAGATAGGGCTGGCAATAATGATCCAAAATGGATTTAATGCTTGGAAACTCACCGGGTTAATATCAAAGCCTAACAGGGTATGGTGAATATTATGGATAGCAAAGAAGTTAAGTGAGGTTGGCATCTGAGCGTAGAGAATATAGAAAATAACAGCTTCTAACATCAGAACAAATGCAACATACATTTTATTACGTGCCACTCTGTCTTTTTGTTTAAAGGCTTCACGAAAATAAATGATAACCACAACAATAGACAAGCTGATTAAAACGATGTTAGCAATCATCACATTGTGCAACAACCATGCACAAATAAAGACCATAGCGACAGAGCCTGCAATAACTAATAGCAGTTTGTTGAAATTCATTGGCAGGTGATCTGGCTCAGAACCAATATTCACGACCATTTTACGGCAGAAAAAATAGACCAATATGGCCATTATTAAGCCGATACCACAAATATTATAAGTCAGTGCATAGCCGTAGCGATCGGCAAGAACGGGGCAATAGATAAGGAGATTAATGAACCAACATTAATCGACATATAAAATAGTGTAAATGCACCATCAAGACGGGGATCTTTAGGTTTATAGCATTTAGCTAATAGGCTTGCTGGGTTTGCTTTAAATAAACCGTTACCTACTGCGATAGTGGCTAAAGCATAAAAGATTAAATTAGGATACATAATTGACATGCCGGTCATAAAATAACCGATAGCCAATACGATAGCCCCTAAAACAATGGTTCGTTTAGTACCTAATAGATGGTCACCAACATAACCACCAATAGAAATAAGCCCATAAACTAATGCGGAGAATGCACCAAAAGTAATAAAAGCTTGTTCTTGAGAGAATCCGAGTTTACTAACAAAATAAACGGCAAGAATACCTTGTACGCCGTAGTAACCAAAACGTTCCCATAATTCCACAAAGAAAATCATAAAGAATGGTTTAGGCTGTTGTAATAAACCGACTTTAGCGGGTTTATCCATATCTTTAATGCCCCTAATTATTATTTATTTTCAACAACGATGCTATTTACTCAAATTCACGATGAATGTTACACCCTGATAACATTATCTGTTGTATTTAGAGTGATGTTTGCAAATTTAAGATGGTGATCAGTAAGTCCGGTAGACTAATATATTGATAGAATGACTTCTCAAAGGTTGATCACACTGTTAGTAAGATTAATACCAGATTGAAAAAAATAGTCATTAATTTATTTTCAATTAAAGCGATTTAATTGATCTTTGGTATAAATAATCACCAAAAAGAGCCTGTTTTGTTTATATTTTAAGCTTAATAAAGCTGATAAAATATAAGCATAAAAATAGAGTGGAAGGGTTATTTATATCGTGACTAATTGATTTTCTAAAGAAAAAGTTTTCTTATAATTTTAATAATTTCTTTTATAACAAACAGATGTTAAAAATAGTTTAATAAAACGCTGATAGCTTTATTTTAGGATAAAATGAAATAAATATGCATGAAGTGCGGGTAATTATTTAAAATTTAACAAAGGTAATAAAAACGCCTTTATTAATAATGAAGGATTTAAATTGATACCCTCTTCAAAATAATAAAGTGCGTTTTTGTTTTTAATATTAGCTAATTAAGCGGTGGTTGTGACTAATTTATGTTTAACGGGATGGAAGCGACGCTTAAAATAAATTAAGCCATCGCCATCTTCTCGAACCGCAATATTTTTTATCTCAGCCATATAAACAAAGTGAGTACCTACTTGGCGTACATCGTAAATATCACCTTCTAGGCTAGCGAGTGCATTGGTTAATATCGGTTGCTGCAATGCGCCATATTGCCATCCTGGTTGGGTAAAGCGATCAGCCATTGCCAGACCTGTCATACCGGCAAAATGGCAAGCCATCTCTTCTTGTTCATGATTTAAAATATTGATACTTAATTTGCCATTTTCTTGAAACGTACTATTCATTTGGCTTTTACTATTGATGCAAATCATCACTGTCGGTGGAGTATCGGTAACTGAACATACAGCTGTTGCTGTTAAACCACAGCATCCTGCATCACCATTAGTTGCGACAATATTAACGGCAGCACCTAAGCTTGCCATTGCATCCCGAAAAAGTGGGTTAGCCTGTTTTTCATCAGACATTTTTTACTCCTACTGCCAGACTTCTCATCTGTGGGCGTCTTCACTTAAAATAACCATTAGTTAGAAAATCAGAATTTATCTAACTAGTGCCGCTTCACAAAGTTGTAATGATCTTGCTGATTTCTTTGCTGTGTGAATTTAAAGCCGTAACGCTACCTCGCATTAGCCAAGAGATCAATCTTTCTTTGTTACAACCTGTTAACTTTATCTCAAAAAGTCGTGAGACAACCTTATCGCTGGTTGTTATTATTCCTAATAAGTCAAGAAAAGCGATAGGTAAATCAGGTGGTTTAGCCTAGTTTGCTGATAAATAACACGAAATGACACATATTATCCTGTTATTTTTTGGGGATATTACGCGGTTTTGTCTGAGAAAAGCACTAAGGTCATCAATTGCTAAAATAGCCTAAAATGTTAGAAATTGAGTCAAGTTTATTTATTTGTTAATATGATTAATTGTAATAAAAAGTCTATTCTTAGAATATTATTCATTTATAACTATAACGAGTTATAATTTTCACCGGCTAGATTGAGTGATTTTTCATCAATTTATCTATCAATAAAGAGCTTCTGATTATGCATGAGTCATTAACAATCGCGCTATTGCAAGCACGGGAATCTGCGATGGGATTTTTTCGCCCCGTTCTTAAAGAGCATAATCTGACAGAGCAGCAGTGGCGGATCATCCGAGTTCTTGCTGATAAGCGCTCTATCGATTTTCACGAATTAGCACAAAAAACCTGTATCCTGCGTCCAAGTTTGACAGGTATTTTGATTAGAATGGAAAGAGATGAGCTAATTTGTCGATTAAAACCAGTGAGTGATCAACGTAAATTATTCGTTTCTCTATCAACCAATGGGCAAAATTTATATGATAAAATCCAGCCTAAGATAGAAGAAGGGTACCAATTACTCGAACAAAAGTTTTCTACAGAAAAACTGCAACATTTATCTATCTTACTGAAAGAACTGATAGCGTTAAATCCAGAAAATAGTCATTCAACTGAAAAATAACATATGTGCACCAAGAAAAAAGAGATGATGTTATACCATCATCTCTTTTGTTTTTATGTAATAGGTGAAATTACCTTTTACCTAATACGTGTAAGAAGTGAATATGTTTTTCATACTGATCGAGTATGTCATGAATAATTTGTTCTTTTGTCCAGCCCATGACATCGTAATCTTGCCCACCTTCTTTGAGATGAATTTCAGCGCGATAGTATTTATGCTCTTCATCCTTTTCTTCATCCGTTAAGCCTGCTAGCGCGAAAGCGGGTTGAGTATAGAATCGTAATCGTACTTCATAAAAGAAGTTCATATCCTCACCTAAGTCCACTTCAAAGCCGATGCGATCTTCTTCTTCGTCATGGATATAGCATTGAATACCTTGTTTGCTTAATTCAGCCGACACCATTTCCATGGAAGGATTAACGACTTCTTCCATAAAACGTTTTACATGTGAACGTTTAGGAAAATAAGCAATATTTCTTAATCGACGTTGCCAAGGAATAGGATTACGGCTAGCCGGTGGGGCGATAGTCGTCATCTGTTGGCTATCTCGCTTATAAACATCCACTCGCAATGCCTTAATTAATCCATAAATTGATGCCAATAGCACGATGGCAAATGGTAACGCACTGGCAATGGTGACAGTTTGTAATGCTGATAAACCTCCTGCCAATAACAAGGTAATGGCTGAAATACCCATTAATGCAGCCCAGAAGATACGTTGCCATACAGGGGTTTCTGAATCTCCTCCTGACGCTAGGGTATCAACCACCATTGCACCGGAGTTTGCTGAGGTGACAAAAAAGACAATGACCATCAGCATTGCGACAAAGGAAAGCACTGATGAGAATGGAAAATAATTTAAAAATTCAAACAGTGCTAATGACACATCTTGTTGTACTATATTCGCAAGAACTTCTGCACCTTTATCTTTAATTAAATAGATAGCGGTATTACCAAAGACAGTCATCCAAAGTAAGGTAAAGCCAGCTGGAACAAAGAGTACGCCGACAACAAACTCACGAATAGTACGACCACGGGAGATCCGTGCAATAAACATACCGACAAAAGGCGACCACGATAACCACCAGCCCCAATAAAGCAGTGTCCATCCACCTAACCAATCACTTGATTTTGGCTCGTAGGCATAAAGATTAAACGTTTTACTCACTATTTCTGATAAATAGCCCCCTGTATTTTCAACAAACGATTTTAAAATCAATACAGTAGGGCCAAGAATAATGACTAATAAAAGAAGAATAACGGCTAAACCAAGGTTAAGCTCGGATAAAAAACGGATACCTTTTTCTAATCCAGAGACAACCGAAATAGTAGCAAGCCCGGTGATAACAACAATTAAAACCACTTGCACGGTTGGATTAATTGGAATATCGAATAGATGGTTTAAACCGGCATTAACTTGTAGAACACCAAAACCCAGTGAAGTTGCGACACCAAATACGGTGCCCATCACAGCAAAAATATCTACCGCATGCCCAATAGGGCCATAAATACGGTCGCCAATGATAGGATAAAGGGCGGAACGTAACGTTAATGGCAAGCCATGGCGGTAGCTAAAAAACGCCAGAATTAATGCCACGATGGCGTAAATAGCCCAAGCATGTAATCCCCAGTGGAAGAAAGTCAAACGCATAGCTTCTTTGGCGGCTTCAATCGTCTGCGCATCCCCTGTGGGTGGCATTAAATAGTGCATAACGGGTTCTGCGACACCAAAGAACATCAGCCCAATACCCATACCTGCTGAAAACAGCATCGCGAACCAAGCAAAATAGCTAAAATGTGGACGAGCATGATCAGGGCCTAATTTTATTTCGCCAAAGCGCGATAGCCCTAAATAAGTCACACTCAGCAAAACCAATGCTACGGCTAAAATATAAAACCAGCTCGCGTTGGTGAAAAGGTTTTCCTGAAGGTGCCCTAGCTTGTCATTAGCGAGTTCAGGAAATAGCGCTGAAAACCCTACGACGAGCATAATAAGTATTGCGGAGGTGTAAAATACGGGAGGATTAATTTTCATCCTAATTTTTTTTGGTGTGATTTCATTTTGTTGGCTCATAGTTAACCTATTTTTGTTATTTTTCTTAGACAAGACTTTTCGATATTGCAATCTAGCATGTTAGTGGTATCGCTAGGAAAGAAAAGTTTGTAAGAAAATTTGAATAAAACATCAGATGATCTTGAAGCTTTATAAAAGAACGGAAATAAATTATATTTTTCCGTAAGGTGAAGAAAATTACAATTAAATCAATTCATTATCATATGTTTTTAGTCAGCGTCTTGACGCTTTAATAGGTTTCTCCTGTTGAAAAAAGGATAGTATGGTTACATTTTTTGCTTAATCGATCAACTCCTGTTTGTTTTTTGCACAAAAAAAGCCAGTAAAATATTACTGGCTTTTTCAACATCAAAATTTCTGAAATGAAATTATTTATTATCAGCCTTTAGAGAATCAATTTTTTGCTTTGCTTGATCGTTTAGCTCATCGGCTTTATCAAGCGCTTTATCTTTAGTATCTTGCGCTTGCTGTTTTACATCATCACTGGTTTTAGCCGCATCTTCTTTTAGTTGCGCTGCTTTGTCGCTAGCATTTTGTTTTAAGTTATCTGCAGTGGTATTAGCGTTTTGTTTCACTTCTTCTGCTTTACCAGCCAGTTTGTCACTTTCATTATTTAAACTTTGTTTGATTTCATCTGCTTTTGCACTTGCAGAATCTTTTAGTTCATCTGTTTTTTGTGCAATGCTCTCTTTTAATGCATCGGTTTTTTGATCGGCTTGTGCTTTAAGCTCTGCAGCTTTATCTTCAGCTTGCTCTTTTAGCTTGGCCGCATCTTGTTTTAATTCGTCAGCTGTCGCTGATGCACTCTCTTTTAAATCAGCGGCTTTTTCTTTAGCTTGATCTGTTAATTCTTTTGCTTTGTCTTGAGCCGTTTCATTTACTTGGGTTGCTGTCTCTTTTGCTTTATCAATACCTTCATCCACTTTTTTCGATGAATCATCACAACCTGCTGTAATGGTAACAAGACCTGCTAGAATTAAAGATGCCAGTAATTTTTTGTTCATGTTTCTCTCCAGAGAATGTATCCAAAACATATCGATGATATCTCGCATAACTAGTATTAAAAGCGAGAGGTTATTGAGTTGATATTTTATATATTATCTTAACTCCCAATAAAATAAGTATAGTGAGAGTCTGAAAATCAACAAGGTTAAGTATATTAAGTGATTACCACTAGTCAAATATATTAGATTTGTAAGGTTAATATCTGTCAGATTTCTCTCAATGGTATGTTTTATGCTTTATAATTACAGTGTGAATCGTTTTGCAAAGGTGCTTAAGAAATGGAATATTATCTGCTTGTGGTTATCAAGTTTATTATTGGTTTTACAATAATTTTGGCTCATATGAATATTTCAGGGAAGACACAACTCTCTCAACTAACTCCCATTGATTTTATTGGTAATTTTGTTTTAGGGGGGATTATGGGAGGGGTTATTTACACAGATGCAATCCCGCTTTACCAATATGTTATTGTCTTTTTGATAGGTGTATTTTTTATTTCTTTTCTCAATTATATCAGTAAAAAATTTAATTTTTTCCGAGCAGTAGCGATAGGTAATCCGATCCCGATTATTAAAAAGGGAAGATTTATTATGGAAAACATTACTGAGAAGAAAAATAAGATTGATATTCTTAATATCACTTCTAGGTTACATGCCCAAGGAATTCATTCTTTTCAAGAAGTTAATTATGCTCAAATTGAACCTGATGGACAAATAACGGTGGTGTGTGATGGTGCTAAAATGCCCTCTATCATTATTATGAAAGATGGTGTTATCCGAACTTCTGAACTTGAGCAGATAGAACGAGATGAAAATTGGTTAAACGAAGAGATGAAAAAACAACATATAGATAACCCAGAAGATGTTTTTTTAGCCGAATTTTGGGATGGTAAAGTCAATTTCATTTTGCAAGACGGTAAGATCAAACACGATTTCATTCCGACTGCTGAGTAGCAATATCCTGTGAAAGAATAAAAGCAACGATTAATACTATCTCAAGAGTCGCTATCGTTGCTCTATTTTGATTTAGTATTAGTTAAAGTTTGAATGTCTCAAAATCACTGGCGATTTGTGTATTGTCAAATATAGTATGACATTCCGCTAATAGTTCGGGGGTTTCTTTAGGTGAATAGCGACTACTGATATGGGTAATGATTAGTCGCTTAGCATTCGCCTTTTTGGCTAACTCAGCTGCCTGTATGGTACTTGAATGTCCACGACTATTGGCTTTATCAGCCATGTCATGTTTAAAGGTTGCTTCATGGACAATAACATCGGCATTCTCAGCGAGTTTAACTGCATTAGGCGTTGGTTGTGTATCGCCAAAAATCACAATACAACGGCCTTTGATCTCTGTGCTTAGATAATCTTTTCCATCTATGATCCGTCCATCAGGTAGTGTAACGGTTTTCCCTTGTTTTAATAATTTATACCAAGGGCCTCTAGGGATATTCTCTGCCTCTAGCTTGTCAGCATTGAGTTTACCTGGTTTATTGTCTTCTTCTAGACGATAACCAAAGCAGGGGACAGGATGTGATAATGCGCCACAACTTACACGTATACCTTCTTCTTCAAAAAGAAAACCATCTTGTTCTATTTCAATAATATCTAAAGGGTAAGTGAGATAAGATTGGCTTAATGTAAGGGCTGTTTCTATAAATGCCTTAATGCCTGTAGGCCCATAAATGGTTAACGGGTTTTCTGTGCCCCCCATTGAACGGCTACAGAGTAGTCCGGGTAAACCAAAAATATGATCACCATGTAAATGGGTAATAAAAATCTTATTAATGCGTGATAGCTTTACATGGCTATGTAAGATCTGATGCTGGGTCGCCTCTCCACAATCGAACATCCACAGACTTTTTTGTTTATTTTGTAAATCAAGCACCATACTGGTGACGTTGCGATCTTTAGAAGGTACGCCTGCATTAGTGCCTAAAAAGGTAAGTTCCATAATGAAATCCTGATCTCCATGGTGAATTTTTAACATTCATCTTAATCGTAATGGTATCTAAACTAAATAAAATTCTGCAACTGTGATTAAGATAATCTTCTCATTAAAGTTGATATGAATAATAGTGTGAATAAAAGATAATATACTTTATTTACTAAAATTAAATTTCTCTGATTAACGATTTAAATGTATCTGTTTTTATACAAACAGAATGAATGGGGCATATTCTTAATTTGTTTATTTTTTTTAATAAAGTTTAAAGTTCTTATTGAAAAAATAAAAAAAGTAAAATTTAAATTATGATTTTTTGAGTAAATAAAAAATAAACATATCTTACAAATTGAAATACTTTTTGTGTTTTTTTTACAATTTTAGTTTTTAATTTTTATCTTAAAAAGTTGTTTTGTTAATACAATGTAATGATATTAATTC
>NZ_BAABMO010000051.1:0-20145 GCF_054767435.1 Proteus sp. MB838 | reverse complement strand
GATATTGCCCAACGTGATTACTACAAGGGGGTTCTTTGGTCGCCGAGTTATTTCGCGGGGAGTTGTGGTGGCGCACCAATATCCATTATCCACCAGTACATTGAGCAACAGGAAACACCGAGTTAGTTAAAAAACCGCGCCTTATATCCCCGACCTGAAGGACGGGATTTTACGGTGCTTTGGATAAAAAAAGAGCAAAGTGCGTAATGAATACAAAGGTAGGGATGGACCCTTTGTGTTCAACACTTTGCTCTCTTTATTTAGTTACGCACCTCTCGTAAGAGGTGCTATTTTCACAAGGCGTATGAAAATA
Source organism: Proteus sp. MB838 (assembly GCF_054767435.1). NCBI lineage: Bacteria > Pseudomonadati > Pseudomonadota > Gammaproteobacteria > Enterobacterales > Morganellaceae > Proteus > Proteus sp. MB838. The sequence goes on along the minus strand of NZ_BAABMO010000051.1, from coordinate 19,832 downwards.
TGTTATTTACGAGTAATGTTGTTCGCTTTTGGTTGAGCAATAGGTGACTGCTCAGCAAAGTATTTCACTACTGCATCAACATCTGGCACGCTGTAAACCGGATCTTTACCTTCTTTCAGTACAGAGAAGTTACTACCACCTGTTGCTAAGTATTCATTTGCAACTACACGGTAATTCGCTTTCATATCCACAGGCTTACCATCAATACGCATTGATTCAACAATCACACGTTGTCCAACAGGTGCTTTGCTGTCCCATGTATATTGGAAATTACCCGATACCGCTAATACTTGTGGACGTGAACGATCCCACTGTTGCTCTAATAAGCGTTTGATCTGCTCACCCGTTAATGTTTGTGTTAACAGTACATTAGAGAATGGTTGTACGGTATAAATAGCGTTATAAGAAACATCACCACCCGTCATATCAGCACGAATACCGCCACTGTTCATTAAGGCGATTTGTGCGCCACCCATATCTTTTGGTTTTGCCGTATATAAATGGGCATCAGCAATAACTTGACCTAGACCCGATTCGCCTGCATCGTTAGTTTGCTTGGTTAAGTTACCTTCTAGTTTACCAATAATACGGTTCGCTAATGGTGTAGCAATTTTCTCGTAAGCTTCTAACAGTTTAGTGACAGCAGGATCTTTTTCATATTTGCGGTTATCAACCCAAATATTACGCGCTTCTACATCAACAACATCTTTCGTTGTTTTATCTAATTTCAGGTCGATACGCGTTAACATGGCGCCATTAGATTGTGCAGAAGTCACTGATCTACCGTTAATAGTACAGTTATAAGCTTGGTGAGTATGACCCGTTACAACAAAGTCAACCGCTGGATCTAATTGTTCAACCACACCAAGTACTTTACCTGTAATACCATTACATGCGTTGATATTTACTGGACCACCATCACGGCGCTGTGCAGCACCTTCGTGGATCAGAACACCAATCGCCTGTACACCTTGAGCTTGTAACTTAGGCACTAAAGCGTTGATTGTTTTTGCTTCATTGTGGAAGCTTAAACCTTCAGTTCCTTTTGGTGTCACGATAGCCGCAGTACCTTCTAAAGTTAAACCAATAAAGGCAACCGGAATACCATTGAACTCTTTAATCACATATTCAGGGAATAACGTTTTACCTGTTTCGTTAACAGTCACGTTAGCCGCTAAATATTGGAAATCAGCACCTTTAAATTCAGTAGGACCTTGACAACCTGTAACTGGATGGCAACCACCGTTTTGCTTACGCAGTAACTCCCCCATACCTTTATCAAATTCGTGGTTACCTACTGAAGTTGCTTCTAAACCTGCTAATGACAGCGCTTCAATAGTTGGCTCATCATGGAACATTGAAGATAACAGTGGGCTAGCACCAACCATATCACCGGCAGCTACCACAATATTATTTGGGTTATCTTTTTTCAGCTCTTTGACCAGCGTAGCCATATGCTCAATGCCACCAGGCTTGTTTGGACCTGGTGCTTTTAATGCACCATGGAAGTCATTGAGTGCAATCACACGGACATCAACGACGTTCGCTTCGTCATAATTTTTAGCACAACCTGCTAATAAGACGGAGCTTACTGCAAGGGCTACGAGTTTATATTTATGGTTCATTTAAGTTTTATCCCTAGATCAATATTCACGTTTCGGACAATCAATCACTTCGAAATCTTTGCTATAACAAATATAGAATTCATCTCGATTAATTTGAATTTCTTTATCCTTCAATGATGGATTATTTTCTTTTAAGAACTTAATCAATTCACTATTTGAAGGGCGGCCTTCTGGTAACACTAATGCGTCAAATAACGCTTGTTGCTGACCAAAGAATGCTTCTGGCGTATCAAAGGCACAAACGCCATGTTTTTCCCATTCACCTTGCAATAAATCGATACCCGGTGATGAACATAAGTAAGGTTTAATCGCTGAGTATTCTAATGGTGGTAAATCCCCTTTGCATAAACGAGGATGCTTGCGTATGTCTTTCCAGTCACGGCATTCATCCCATGATTTACCATCGCAGGTTTCAGCCCATAGCCCATGAACAATCCAGCCAAATTTATTATCTGAGAAACACTGGATTTCAAATTTATCGAATTCGCGTTTAGCACGCTCTTTTTCGTTATCGTTATTTAAACGCTTAATATTATTTTTTTTATAATCACAAAAAGCCGGTGAGTAATTAATGGCTAATTTAAAGTAATCTGTTGATGCTTTACTATTTTGACCATAACGATCATTTGTCGCAATATAGTCATAATTGGCAGTAGGTGCATCAGGTAAAATACAAGATACGCCTTCAACTAATTTTGCTTGCGGTTTTAATGGTTGTTTAACTTCAGGTGCTTGTGTCACACAACCCGCTAAAATAACAGCTAAAATAGCAGGTAATAGCTTTATAAAGCGCATAAAATCCCCTTAAAGAGCAATAACTGCACTCTTTCACGCCAAAACATGAGAACGACCTGCCCGAATGGACAGGTCTATAAGATTATTTCTTCTCAGTTAGGTCGATTTTGTAAATTGCAAAACCGATATCGTCATTTTCCACAAAGGTCATTGGATACTGAGCAAAATCTTTAATAAAGTTAGCGGCTTTTTCACTTGGTGAAGTTTCAAAGCGAACATCTAATTGTTTATCTGTCTTGATCGGTAAGAAAGACCAATTATTCGCAGCTTTTGTTGCAACTTCGCCATTTTCTTTCGTTTGCTTAGCAATATAAGAAGCTAAGATTGCACGGTTTTCATCTGGTGATGCAAAGGCAATATTGCTTTCACCTGTACCCGCAAATTTACCACCGTATCCACGATAGTTATTGGTTGCAATTAAGAAAGTTGCTTTAGGATCGATAGGTTTGCCTTGGTAAGTGACATTTTTGATACGGTTTGCATCTTTATTGACAACTTGGCAATCAACGTCATATTTAGCAGGCTGAGTTAAATCAACTTTATACTCTACGCCACTGATAGTGTCGAAGTTATAAGTACGGAAACCATCCCAGTTGATTAAGTATTGTGGTTTGGTTGAGTTAGGATCAACTTGGTTCCACATACCCGCTGAACATTCTAACCACTCAACAACATCTGCACCGGTTGCTTTTACAACCACTAATGTATTTGGATACAGATATAAGTCTGCTGCGTTACGGAATGTTAAGTCACCCTTTTCTACTTCAACGAAGTCTGCAGGTGCATTTTTACGTCCGCCGGCTTTAAATGGTGCTGCTGCACCTAATACTGGCAGGCCGTCTAAGTTCGGATCACCTTGAATAAAGTGTTTAGTATAATCAACCTGTGCATCGTTAACGATTTGTACCGTTGGATCACTTTGTACTAAAGCTAAGAAGCTATACATATTAGCTGACGCTTTACCAATATGTTTTCCGACGAAATCACGAGTACCTTGGTGTGCTTTTTCAATGATTTGCGCTAACTCGGCATCACGTTCAACTAATGCTTTTTTGTTTGCTTTATCAAAGATAGGACGCGCTTCACCTGTTGCTTGGGTCATCACCCATTTGCCGCTGTCGTTATTGATAACCATATCGACAACACCTAAGTGATCACCCCATTGGCCTGGCATTACTGCTGGAGCACCATTTACAGTGCCTTTAGCAACATCAACACCTTTAATGCCTTCAAATTCTTTACTTGGGAATACGCCGTGAGCATGACCAAACATAATAGCGTTAATGCCATCAACTTCACTCAGATAATAGACTGAGTTTTCAGCCATAGCTTTATAAGGTTCAGAAGAGAAACCAGAGTGAGGGATAGCCACAATCAGATCCGCACCCTCTTTTTTCATTTGAGGAACGAATTTTTTCGCTGTTTCTGTAATATCATTGACAACGACTTTTCCATCCAGATTGGCTTTATCCCAGATTAAAATCTGTGGTGGTACAAAGCCGATATAACCAATCTTGATAGTGTGCTCTTTGCCATCACGATCTTTTACTGGTGTATCAACAATGATATAAGGTGTGAAATAGTTTTTGCCTGTTTTCGCATCCATGATATTGGCATTGATATATGGGAATTCAGCGCCCGCAATGGCTTTTTTCAGGTAATCTAAACCATAGTTAAATTCATGATTACCAAAGTTACCTACGGTATACCCCATGGTATTCATTAACTGGTGCGCTGGATGAGCTTCCCCTTTCTCTAAGCCTTTAGCTGCTTGATAGTCAGCCAGTGGACTACCTTGGATCAAGTCACCGTTATCCACTAAAATCGCATTGGTTGCTTCAGCTTTCGCGGCTTTAATTAAATTCGCCGTACGAACATAACCAAACTGTTCTGTTGGTTTGTCTTTGAAGTAGTCAAAGTCGATTAAGTTACTGTGAACATCCGAAGTCTCCATAATACGGAGATCGACTGTCGCAGCATTCACATTGAATGCGACCAACATTGCTAATGTTGAGATTTTCAACACATTCTTAACCATTACACACCCCTTATATATTGGTTAACAGGAGAGCACAGTTGCTCTCCTTTTATTACTTCTGTCAAACAATACTTGCTTTGATAAAACTAGAAGTACAGACGCATACCAGTTTCAAAGATATATTGTTTTTTATCTTCATAAGCTGGGTTTTCGCTACGAGCATCATCATATGCCATTTCAGCGAATAAACGTAAGTTGTTGTATTTAGATACCGCAAAACGTTTATCTACACCCACAGTATAGGTTTCTTTTTTGTAGTTGAAAGTGTTAGCATCGCCATCACGCAGGTAATAACCCGCATACATACCACTTTCGATACGATCCCAGTGCCATTTCACACCAACACCATATAAATTCGCTTTCCAATCGCCTTTAACTGAGTTCCATTTATAGTCTTTCTCAGTTGCACCTTCTCTTAAGGTTAAGCCAGTATTTTTACCGCGAGATTGACCATAGTCGATACCGATAGAGAATTCGCGACCAGGGAAGAAGTATTCAGCACCGAATGCTAAGATACTATTTTCTGGTTTTTTATTACCAACAACACTATCTGGGTATAGATTAGGCTCACCTACAGCTGCTGAGTAACCCGCATCAAACTCTAAACCGAAAGTTGATTTATAGAAACCAACGACAGAATAGGCATGACGGATATCACCGGTTCTGCGATCGCCATTTTTTCCATCACCATCATTATCTTTACCATCTTTACCCGTTAAAGTTGCCGCTAATTTAAAGCCTTCATAACGGTTTGTTTCAATAAAGATAGTTTGTGGTAAACGGGTCATAAAGTTGTTTTTACCAACCCCTTTACTTGAATAACCTACTGCACGGCCTAATACATCACTAAAGTAAAATACCCCTGTATTACCATAGCCGTAGCTTGATTTTTTCACCCAGTCAATTGGGATATAAGTACGACCAAATTGGATTTGTCCATAATCACGATGAGAAAAACCGACATAGCCTACGCGGTTGTACAGATCAAAGTTTGTTTTCTCATTATCACTGTTGGTTTTTTGAGTATCTGAACCCCACTCTAACTTACCAAACACTTTGATATCGTTAGTCAGTTCATGGGAACCAAAGAAACCGATACGGCTACCATCATCACGCATACGCATTTCATGATCTTTACTTGTCACTTGCGTTTTTAAACGGAACTGACCGTTAACATCAAAACGTGTACCTTTATCGTTGTACACATTTACTGCGTTTGCAGATCCCGACAGAACCAATAAACCTACCAGCGCTGCTAAAGGCTTTAAGCTTTTCATGATTAAAATACCCATCTATTTTCTATAGTTTTATGATTTTCTTTCTAAGGTTAAAAATAATACCGCCGTCTATGATTAACCCTGATTTCAGTTCAAAGAGCCGCCGCCACGGATCTCAAACAAGAAAATCGCTTTTACAACCGTTCATTTTTATAACTGCTATTATTACTCTACTTAATTTTCTTACAGGCTTTAATTTCCTTGACACAGAGATATTCACCAATAAGACACAAAAATAATGTCCTCATTACTATTTAAATAAGGGCATTGCTTTTATTTCTATCCACAAATCGAGTAGAGCATTGAATTTTCGCTGGCATGTTACTCAAAAAAAAGCCTAACTTTCGTGATATAACCCACAATTACATCAAAGTATATTTTCATGGTTACATACCTGAGTGATGAGCTTCACAATTAAGCTTAAAGATACGTATTTTTTGAACTTAATCAACTTTTTCAAAATACCATTTTTTAATTTTTCTTTTATATTTCATTTTGTTACATAGCTAATGTTTTTGCTAATAAAAAAATTTACCTTGCTATTTAATATATTTAAAAGGACGTATTATTTTTAACCACTAAATAAATAACCCTAAAGATTTAAATATTATTATCTCAATTCTATAATTTTCTATTTTTATATTTACTTGTTATTTAAATAAGCTTAAAAATAAATTTAACTACAATTTAACTCGCAGTAATGAATGACCTACACACTTTATAAGGATAATTAACTAAAAATATCAACCAAGATAGGACAAGAGTAAGGTTTAATTACAATCTCTAATCAATGTTTGTTTATGAACGACGGATTCTATTAATCATAACTAAAGCTAAACTATAACCATAGTTAACATAAAAAGGCTATTTATGCGTTTTTGTCAATTTTCCGCAAAAAAATATTTATATTTGTGATTTAGATCACCATCGTTACCATGAAAAACAACCTGTTACTTTTTCTTAAAACTGTGATAAAAATCACATCCAATCGTCAAGATAAATTTTCTTTTGTAAATTAATGCAGAGATAAATCTGAAAGTGTTGCAAAGAAAGCGTTCAAAAATAGGATAAAAACCCAACTACGTGATAATTATCACATTACGACAATCCTTGAGATTTAGATTATCTCTCCCGTAAAACGATAAGTTAATTAGCAACAAATAAGAATAAAACTCATTTTCATAAAGTAATTTTACTAATTATTCGATTCAGCTTGAACACTGTTTTTATACTGTGAGCCGATAATAAATTTCTTTTAAAGGATATTACCTTTTAGATACTGCTAACATTCAGTATCATATTGCTGTTAATCATGATTAAGGGGAATGTCAGATGCTGTGGTTTAAAAATATTTTGGTCTATCGCTTAAATAAAGAGATAGCGCTGTCAATGGATGAGTTAGAACAACAGCTGGCTTCATTAGCATTCACCCCTTGTAGTAGCCAAGATATGACCAAAACGGGTTGGGTTTCACCTATGGGTGATCGTGGCGAAGCACTTATCCATGTTGCAGGTAAACAAGTCATGATGTGCGCACGGAAAGAAGATAAGATCCTCCCCGCCACCGTCATTAAGCAAACGCTACAAGATAAAGTTGAAAAGTTAGAGGGTGAACAAGGTCGTAAATTAAAGAAAACCGAAAAAGCGACATTAAAAGATGAAGTTGTCCACACGTTACTTCCTCGCGCATTTAGCAAATTCTCACAAACCTTTATTTGGTTAGATTTAGATAAACAATTAGTGATTGTTGATTCAGGTAGTGCAAAACGTGCCGAAGATAATTTAGCCTTATTGCGTAAAACATTAGGTTCGCTACCCGTGGTTCCACTCAATTTTAATGAGTCTGTCGAATCAAAAATGACACAATGGGTTCGTTCCGGTGAACTCCCTGCTGGTTTTACATTAATGGATGAAGCCGAGCTTAAAGCGGTATTAGAAGAAGGTGGCGTGATACGTTGTAAGAAACAAGAGCTTGTCTCTGATGAAATTGCCACTCATATTGAAGCCGGTAAGTTTGTCACCAAGCTTTCTCTTGATTGGGAAGATCGCCTGCAATTCATGCTTTGTGATGATGGCTCTATCAAGCGCATTAAATTTAGTGATACCTTGCGTGAGCAAAACGATGATATTGATAAAGCCGATTTTGCCCAGCGTTTTGATGCCGATTTTGTCTTAATGACAGGTGAACTAAGCGCGCTAATTGAAAGGGTTATCGAAGTACTTGGTGGTGAAGCCGAGTAATTTTATCACCCGATATCATAGTACAAAAAAACAGCCTATCTCACGCTATGATCAGGCTGTTTTTTTATCAATTATTCCGCCGCTATTTTTGAATTAAATAGCGTATTGTCGGCCCATCTTGCTGAATATCTAATACGGTATAACCGTAGTTTTTCGCATCTAAGGGAATATTATTAATAGACTGAGGACAATCGCTTACCACTTCAAGGATCTCACCTTTTTTCAGTGACGGCATCGCTTCTAATGTTGCCACCGCAGGATAAGGACAAGGCTCACCGACCATATCAAGACGATAATCTGGCACTATGGTTTTTTTCTCGTTCATGCGATTTCCTTATTAATTTGTGTTGAAAGCGCTTGCGCTTGCTGCGCTCTTTTGCGGAAAAAATGTTTTTCCCACCAAAGTAGTAATATAAAAGAGAGACCAAGTAGCAGGTAGGTGATGGCTAATCCACCAACTGGACCAAAAGTATCTAATAGGTTGATTTTATCGTAGTCGGTAGCCAGTACCGCAGAAAAATCATCCCAATAATACGCCAGTATTGTTGAACCAATCACGTTACCTAAGCCTACCCACCAAAAGTGGATCTGCCCTTCAACAGCACGATACATCCAGCCTGTTTCACAACCACCAGCAAGCACGATACCAAAACCAAACAACAAACCACCAATAACTGCATTAGGACCGGCCCACATAATTTTCGGTGCAGCACCTAATTGTACATAGCTAAAAATACCCACCGCACTTACCGCCATACCGATAATAATCGCTTTCGCCATATGCGTTCTACCGGTTATCCATAAGTCACGAAATGCGGAAGTAAAACAGATTTGTGCACGTTCAATTAAGATCCCAAAGCCAATTCCCCCCAGCATAGCAAAGCCGAGTTTGGGTGAATCAAATAGAATGATTAATGACCATGCGATCATGGCAAAAAAGATAACCATCCCCAATCGAAAGCGACGTTTTGCACGTTGTTTATCTTGCGTAATAGGTGATGCTTTACTGACTTTTTGCAGTTTTACCGGTATACGAAATAGTGGCATTAATGAAAGTTTGGCACCAAAATAAGAGCCAATAGCAGTAGCAACAGCAAAGAACCAAGCATGCAATGAAAATTGAGGAATACCGGTAAAGAATGCCGCGAGGTTACACCCCATGGCTAAACGTGCACCAAATCCGGCAATAATACCGCCCAAAACGGCCTGAAGAATACGCACTTTATGTTGAGGATGACGAAGTTTGACATTATTGGCCCAAAGTGCTGCCATAATACAACCACCAAACATCCCAATAATCATTACCCCATCAATACGAGTGAGTGGTGTCCCTTCAAGACCAATGATTTTAAAGTAACCCCATTCTTCTGGATGCGCACCAAACCATTGCATCACATGACCGCCCCAGCGAGTAAACTCACCAGTAACTGCCCAGAAAGTGCCGGTTAGACCAAAGTAGTAAGTAGATAAGATACCTGCTGCAATAACCGCCGGAAGAGGCTTCCAGAAACGGATCAGGTATTGAGATTTAAATTCTGACCAAGACATGTTTTTCCCTAGAACTTACCCCCACGAGAGACCCTCTCCACGCAGTAGGATTGGTCGAACATGTTACTCCAAAAATATTTTTATCAAAGGATCAGAATTAAGATAAATGACAGAAGTTTGCGTTATAACAAACTTCTGTAACAGAGAAATAACTTATGAGTATTTAAAAGATCAGTTGAGTGATTTGATTTAATTAACAAATACGGGGTAATGGCTCGTTATAAGGGAGATCTAAAATACGACTTGTGCCAAAAATTCCCGTTAAACGAATATAACGCTCTTCAGTTACTTCACCAATGGTACAAGCATCTTGGCCTAAAGTATGTTGATGCAAAGCCTCAAGAACTTGTTTTTCTGCTTGCGGTGACACGACTAATACAATTTTACCTTCGTTAGCAAAATTGAGTGCTTCCAGCCCTAATAATTCACACACACCACGTACAGACTGTTTCATTGGCAGTTTGTTTTCATATACATTCATGCCACAGCCACAGGCTTGAGAAAACTCATGTAAAATAGCGGTCACGCCACCACGAGTTGCATCACGTAATGCACGAATACCGTCAATTTGACGTAAAGGCGCGATCATTGGTTCAAGCACGGCACAGTCACTTTGCAGATCAGCTTCCAATCCTAAATTTTCACGTAAATTTAAGATAGTGGCACCATGATCGCCTATTGTACCGCTGACGATGATCTTATCGCCGGCTTTAATGTGACTTGCTGCCCAATCAATTTTACTTGGGATCACCCCAATACCCGCAGTATTAATGAAGATCTTATCCGCAGCACCACGAGGAACCACTTTGGTATCCCCCGTTACAATCTGAATACCTGCTTGTTGTGCGGCTTTTGCCATCGCCATCACCAATGTTTCTAGCGTTTCAAAAGCAAGTCCCTCTTCTAAAATAAAACCACAAGAGAGATAGCGAGGTACAGCCCCACCTACAGAAAGATCGTTTGCGGTTCCGCAAACAGATAATTTACCAATATTTCCACCTGGGAAAATGATCGGATCAATCACATAACTGTCGGTACTAAATGCCAGACGATCGCCCTGTGCTGTGAGATCGGCTAATGCAATACGAGCCTGATCTTCTTTTTCATTCAATAATGGATTATCGAATGCTTTCAAAAATAGCCCTTCGATAAGTTGTTGCATACCTTGCCCACCATTTCCTTGAGCTAAGGTGATTTCATCAGGTTGTTTCATATATTACCTTCACGGCGATACTGATAATAAGCCGCACATGCACCTTCTGATGACACCATTAAGGCACCTAATGCCGTTTCTGGTGTACAACTTTTACCAAATAATGGGCAATCAGAAGGTTTGCATCGTCCGGTTAATACATCGCCACAGCGTGATTGTGGATTATCAGCCACTTGTTGTGGTGCTGGTGTAAAACGTCGTTCAGCGTCAAACTCAGCGTAAGCGGGTGTTAGTTGAATACCAGACATAGGGATCTCCCCAAGTCCACGCCATTCACTGCTCTCTTTTAGCATAAAAACATCTTTCAATGCTTTTTGCGCAAGTTTATTGCCTTCATTAGGGACAATACGACTATATTGATTTTCAATACTTAAAACATAATCTGCATTCTCAGCTTTTGCTTTAAGCTGTTTTACTACCATCAGTATAGCTTGTAATAAATCCAACGGTTCAAAACCTGTCACCACAAAGGTTTTTTCAAATTCATCACATAAAGGTTGATAAGGCGTGCAGCCAATCACCATACTGACATGACCGGGGGCAATAAAACCATCAATACGTACATCTTCTTGCTCTAATAAGCAACGTAAAGTCGGTACGATAGTAATGTGCTGACAAAATAGCGAAAAATTTTTCAGTCCACGTAATTTCGCTTGTTGCAGCGTCATCGCCGTACTTGGCATGGTAGTTTCAAAGCCTAAGCCAAAAAATACCACTTGTTTATCAGGGTTATCTTGCGCAATTTTTAATGAATCAAGCGGTGAGTAAACAATACGGATATCACTACCGCGACGACGAGCATCAAGCATTGAACCATGACGACCGGGCACCCGCATCGCATCACCGAAAGTACAGAAAATGACTTCTGGACGGGCTGCAATTTCTAAGCAAGCATCAATGCGCCCCATAGGTAACACACATACCGGGCAACCGGGACCATGAACAAACTCAATCTCTTGTGGTAATAAGCGGTCGAGACCAAATTTAAAAATGGCATGCGTATGTCCGCCACACACTTCCATAATCTGTAATGGGCGAGTGATGGGATGAGGCCATTGTGAAATAGTTTCACGTATTTGAGCTAATAATGCTTTGGCCAATTCGGGATCACGAAATTCATCAACGTATTGCATCATCAGCCTCTTCAAGGGTAACACCATATACATGTTGTAATGCATCCAGAGTATCTTGAGCTTCTTGTTCATCAAGAATACTCATGGCAAATCCAACATGAATAAGCACCCACTTATCTAATAACTCTGACGGGTCACCCTCACAAACCATAGAGATATTGACGGCACGTTTTACGCCACTGACTTCAGCATAAGCGAGTTGGTGGACGTCATCGCCCACCTCAACTATCTTGGCAGGAACACCTAAGCACATAAACGGCTCTCCAACCAAGCTAACCACTCTTCCATACCTTCGCCAGTTGTCGCAGATAATGCAATGATCTCAATATTAGGATTAACGCGACGCGCTGATTCAATGCAAGCTTGCACATCAATATTAAGATGTGGTACTAAATCAATTTTATTGATAATCATCAGATCTGCAGCGGCAAACATATGTGGATATTTTAATGGTTTATCTTCCCCTTCCGTTACCGAAAGGATAGCCACTTTATGTTTTTCACCCAGATCAAAACTGGCAGGGCAAACCAGATTGCCAACATTTTCAATAAAGAGAATACTGTTGTCTTTTAAACCTAATTGATGGGTAGCATCATGCACCATTTGTGCATCAAGGTGACAACCTTTACCCGTATTGACTTGAATAGCAGCAACCCCGGTTTCACGAATACGATCAGCATCATTCGTCGTTTGCTGATCACCTTCAATCACCGCACAAGGTACACGTTGCGTTAGCTGTTTTAACGTTTGAGTTAGCAACGTTGTTTTACCGGAGCCGGGACTTGAAACTAAATTCAGCGCCAATACATTTTGCTGGGCAAAATGTTCACGATTATGAACGGCAATTCGATTATTTTTATCCAGTACATCCATCTCAATTTTTAACATTCGTTTTTGGCTAATTCCGGGAGCATGAGTACCAGCTTCCCCTTGCCCATAATGCATGTTGTCATTATCAATAACTGGACTAAATTGTTCTTCGTGTTCATGGCTATGTTCGTGAGCATGGCTATGTTCGTGAGCATGGCTATGTTCATGCTCATGGCTATGAGTATGTTCACGAGAATGTGCATGATGATCGTCATGCCCATGATGATGCTCATGGAACACTTGGGCTTCATTTTGCTGTGCATCATGATAAAAATGGAGATGAACATCGCCACTATTATGGTAATGGTGATGATGAATAATGATAGGCTGACCATGAGTTTCGTAATTGTGCTTATGCTTTTGCTCAGACTTATCAATATATTTATGAACAGTATTCGCTGGAGTAGCATTGTGTTCATGATGATGATCATGCCCATGATGATGGTGATGACCGTGATGGTGATGGCCATGGTCGTGATGATCATGGTCGTGAGAGTGATGGTGGTGATCGTGTGAATGAGGCGCTACGCCTTCAATGCTGACATTACCTTCACCACAACCGCAAGTGCTACACATATTCTGACTCCTGACTATTCAATAAGAAGAATTTGACTCGGTGTCGCGTAAACGTTCTACATTATGATCTTAACTGACCACGAAACAGGGAACGCCGACTTAAATCAACTTCTGTGACGGATTGTGTCTGAACAGGAAGAGAAAGAGCCATTTTTGCACTGTTTTCTGCTAACTCAACCGCTTGCTCACCTTGTAAATGGCGATCAAGTGGCGACATTAATGAACAAGCCAGATATTGAGCACCATTAGCAAGTTCACCAACGACAAATTTAACCTGACCACAAGGAAGCGCTAAGGCGATACGCTCACCAATTTTACGTCTTGGCCACTCTTGTGATGGCCCAGGCAACACAATAAGCTCTAGCATCCAAGGCGTTAAAATTGTTCCAATCCATTGCTTTTCAAATAAAGTAAATCCCCCTGCTTTTACGGGAATATTTTCTCTATAAAAAGGCAATGCTTGCATCTCTTTTTTGGCAATCTCTCGAAAACTGCTTTCAAGTAATTCAATAGGTGGTTCATCGTATCCCGTGATATCCCAATTTAATTCACTCATGCTGTTACCTCTTTAGGGGTTACGGTGATCCCATGTTCACGCAAAATATTAACCACTTGTTCAAGTGCTATTTCCATCGATTGCTGACCAATATCTGACAATGACATACTTGGCGCTAATGAAGCAGGTTCAATACCCACTAAAATCAGTTTGCGAGGAAATTCATCGGTCATACGTAAAGCCATTAATACATCCGACAGCCCGAGTTGATGCGGTGAAATTTTCTGGGTAAATAATGCAGGTACATCATCATCATGTAATACAAAGATACTGCCCGGCTCGTGCTGGCTTCTTACTGCATCAGCAACAATCAATAAATCTCTTGCAGCAATATCTTGCAAAATTTCCATGCCTGATGTGCCACCATCAATAACATCGACGTTCTCCGGTAAAGAGAAGCGCTCTTCGAGCGCTTCTACGATACGAACACCAATGCCTTCATCGCTTAGTAATAAATTACCAATACCTAAGACAAGTGTACGCATTACAATACCTTCACCTTACTTAATTCTTTACCTGTTAAATCAACCATATGCACAGCACAAGCCATACATGGGTCGAAAGAGTGAATGGCTCTTACCACTTCCAGAGGTTTGTTAGGATCAGCCACCGGCGTTCCCACTAGTGATAACTCATAAGGACCCGGTTCATCATTAAAGTTACGAGGACCCGCATTCCATGTTGAAGGAACAACTGCCTGATAGTTTGTGATTTTGCCATCTTTAAAGACTATCCAGTGAGATAGCATACCGCGCGAAGCCTCTTCAAAACCGACGCCACGATACTCTTTACCCGGCTCAAACTCAGGTTTAATAAAGGAAGCAGTATCTCCACGGCCAATATTATCAACCAGTGATTGCCATAAGAAGTTAAGCGAATCTTGTAATACACAAGCATGAACAGTACGACCAATAATGCGTCCCCAAGTTGACTCTAACTGCTCTGTCACCAAGGTTTGACCGGTTAATTTGGTGTAGATCTGATTAACTTCGTTATAGTGTTTTACTGTACCTTCATGTTTACCCGCTAAACCACACACTAACCATGCTAAAGTACCTACTTCTACAGGTTTGCCGTAAAATGTGGGTGACTTAACCCATGAGTATTTATTATTTTCATCCCAACCGGTGTATTTAGGACGAGTTAAACCTTCCCATGGTTTTAATGGTTCATCATCTTCATACCATGCGTGTTTACCACTCTCTTCAATGCCGTCTTTCAGGTTTTGATCTTTCCAATCTTTGATTGGACGATAAGTAGAAAAATCAACGCCTTCCATATAGCCACCTGAGAGTAAAAACTCAGTATTATTGCCATTAATAGGCAATTCAGGCACAGATAAGTAGTAATTAGCCCCTTTACCGATTTTTAACCACTCTGGATAATAAGCAGCAAAAATAGCAGTATCCACTTTATAAACTTGTTCAATAAAATCACCCAAGTTATCAATAAAGTGTTTTACATACATTAAACGTTCTAAATTGAGAACATTCGGTGCATCAAGGTTAATTGGGTTAGCAACACCGCCCACAGCTAAGTTTTGAATATGCGGTGTTTTACCCCCTAACACGGCAACAATGCGGTTTGCATCGCGCTGGCATTCCAATGCTTGTAGATAGTGGGCTACCGCAATCAAGTTAACTTCAGGAGGTAATTTCATGGCTGAGTGACCCCAGTAACCATTAGCGAAAATACCTAACTGACCGCTATCAACCAAATCTTGAATTTTCTTCTGCACTTTTCTGAACTCTTCAGCAGAGTTCAATTGCCATTGAGAAACCCCTTTAAGCATCGCTGAGGCTTTTTCAGGATCTGCCTGTAATGCTGCCGTAATATCAACCCAATCCATCGCAGACAACTGATAGAAATGGACGATATGGTCATGAATAATGTGAGAAGCCAGAATTAAGTTACGGATATACTGAGCATTAACCGGAATATCCATCCCTAAGGCATCTTCTACAGCACGTACTGAGGCTATTGCGTGAACCGTTGTACAAACACCACAAATGCGTTGCACAATAATCCATGCATCACGAGGATCGCTTCCTTTTAGGATCTCCTCCATTCCACGCCACATAGTACCGGAAGACCAAGCTTTAACGACTTTTCCGTTATCGATTTCACAGTCGACGCGTAAATGCCCTTCAATACGGGTAATAGGATCAATAGTAATGCGTTGGCTCATGATTTAACCTCAGCCTTTTTTAATTGTATATTTGACTCTGTTTGTGCTGGTAGTACCGGCAGTAAACGGATAATAAGAATGTAAGC
Source organism: Proteus sp. MB838 (assembly GCF_054767435.1). Taxonomy (NCBI): domain Bacteria; kingdom Pseudomonadati; phylum Pseudomonadota; class Gammaproteobacteria; order Enterobacterales; family Morganellaceae; genus Proteus; species Proteus sp. MB838. Next base: position 3,686 of record NZ_BAABMO010000051.1, on the reverse strand, counting down.
AGTAACTTCGAATGCAACGAAGCCAATAGAAATCAACAACTCACTTGCAGTTGGGAAATAGTGATAGCCGTTGCCTGGGTTATAAGCGACTAATGAATAGTTCATACGCCACATTGCCGCACCCACTAACATAAATAATGCGCAGACAAATAACATTCTTGGGCTACGACGATTATTTTTCAGGTGCATCAATACCAGAGGAATAAACAACAAGGCACTTTCTGCAAGGAATAACCAAGAGAACATATCCCCTTTAGCGATATAACTCAGCTTACCGTTCCAGATCACTTCACCCCAACGTAATACCAAGAAGGTGATCAGAAGTACTTCTATGATTTTAGTTAACTTGGTAAATAGCGGTGTTTCATCGTCATTAATAGTACGGCTCGCTTTTAATAAAGAACCTTCAAAAATAACAATAGTGAAACCGAGGATAAAGGCGGTTAATAAAGAGAACAGCGGTAGCATTTCATAAGATTGCCACAGAGGATGCACCTTCCAACCAGCCGAAATCATTAATGATCCCATGGAGGATTGGTGCATGGTTGGCAATAAGGCGCCTAGACCAATAATAAAGAACATCGCTTTATTAAGGCGTCTTAACGAAACTTTCCAACCTAAACGTTCCAGTAGTGCAGGTAAAAACTCTAATGCCATCACCATAATGTAGATGGTCATACAAGTTGCTGTTTCAAACAACACGGAGTTAACGTTAAAGTATTGAGGCATAAAGAAGTGAGGCATGTTCCAGTAACGACCAATATCGATTGCAATGGATAATCCACCTAACGAATAGCCGAACAAGCTCGCTAATAATGCAGGACGTACTAAGGGATGAAATTCACCTTTATTACAAACATAAACAGCCCATGCCAGTGCCCAACCACCACACGCAAAGCCTGTTCCGATAAGTAAGTCAAAGGCTATCCAAATACCCCAAGGATAACCGCCATTTAGATCGGAAACATCCCCAAGACCCAATACCAAACGCTTACCAATAAGAATAAAACCAAGCACAGCAAGCGGTAAAAACACTCTAACAGCTAAAGTAAATAACTTACCGCCAAGTGGACGAGGATCATGACTCGACATCGTTATCCTCCTTATGGTGTTCCTGCTCTTGTTTTTTACTATTACGGTTAACCAAATAAGTAATGCCCGCAAGCGCTGCTATTGGTAAAACCATACCTTTATACAGCGTATGTTGAATATGTTCAGAACGCGCACCCGTTGATAATGGAGCCACTTCTGGCATACCTAGGTTTTCAAAAGGCACCGCGGAAAGTACCATCACCTGCGTACCACCACCTTCAAACTCACCATAGATATGATCTTGATATTCTGGGATCTTATGTAGATAAGTATCGCCACCATTAATGGTTTGGCGTGGATAGTGATATTCTTCACCCGCTTTTTTCGCTAACCGGCGTTTTGCTTCTTCAAGCAACTCTTCACGAGTACCAAAAATCACAGCACCTGTTGGACAAACCTCAACACAGCCGGGTAATAAGCCTTTATCTAAGCGCTCTACCCCTTTTTGGTTACATAGTTCACATTTATAAAGCTTACCGAAGGGATCATCATAATCGTATTTAGGAATGTTATAAGGACAACCCACCATACAGTAACGACAACCTGTACAGATATCTGCATGATAATGCACAATACCGGTTTTCGGATCTTTGGTTAACGCTGAAACAGGACACACAGAAACACAGTTAGCATCAACGCAATGCATACATTGTTTCTTAATAAAGGCATAACCGTTTTCCAGTTGATCTTTATTTTCACCTGTTCCATCACGCCAAATTTGAATAATGTTATTTGTGTAAGGACTTAGTTTGTCATTGTTTGACCAGATCGGATCACCATTAGCATAAGTATCACCACGCTCCATGGGTTCCGGATGATTAATTTCCTGACATTTTGTCACACATGCTTGACAGCCTACACAGAGTGTAGAGTCATAGAGCATACCGAGAGCCCCAGGAATTGGAGGACGGTTCTGCGCCGCAGCATGACTCGCAGTGGGTGCCATTCCCGCAAGGAGAACCCCACCTGATGCCAGCTTAAAGAAATGACGCCTATTCACCGTTTATCCTCCTGTGAGGCTCCTGTGGTATTTTTGTCACGGCCTAATTGACGCACAGCCATCACACTTACCCCAGCAACAGCACCAACAACTGCACCTAATAAGCCTGCTGCACCATAAGAAACACCACCACCTTCTTTGGCGTTAACATCGGGTACTTGTGCTTTTGGTGTTGGCTGATAAACATTCGCAAGTTGGAAAATACCTTTCGTAAATCCGACACCCTCTTCATTACAGCCATAGCAAGGGTGACCAATACCAACAGGCCAAATTCCTCCACCAATATCGCAAAATTCTAATGTTGGGCAGTTACCGTAAGTTTCAGGTCCTTTACAACCTAAATGGTATAAACACCAGCCTTGGCGGTGTCCTTCATCACCAAATTCTTTAGCAAAACGACCCGCATCAAAATGAGGACGGCGTTCACAGTTTTCATGTATTAGACGCTCATATGCAAATAGCGGTCTGTTTTTGCTATCTAACTTAGGTAATGAATTAAAGGTAATAATATGTGCAACTGTAGCTAAGAAGTTATGTGGGTTTGGTGGACACCCTGGAATATTGATAACTGTTTTACCCGGTAAAATAGCTTCCAGTGATTTAGCGCCAGTAGGGTTACCTCCAGAAGCTGGCACACCACCCCATGCAGAACAAGAACCGATAGCAATAATTGCCGCCGCACCTTCAGCGGCTTCTTTGATATGCTCAAGAATAGGTTTGCCTGCCACCATACAGTAAATACCGCCATCTTTGTCAGGGATAGAACCGTCGACAACAAGGACGTATTTACCTTTGTATTTCTCCATCGCATTATGTTTGTTTTCTTCTGCTTGATAACCAAAAGCGGAAGAGAGCACTTCGTGATATTCAAGTGCGATAACATCCAGAACAAGGTTTTCAAGTGTTGGGTGAGTCGCACGTAATAAAGATTCCGTACAACCTGTACACTCTTGAGCACCAATCCAAATAACAGGTGGACGTTCAGGTGATGTCATTGCTTGTGACATTTGCGCGGCTGCTTTGCCGCTTAATCCCATGGTAGCTGATAACGCTGCGCACAATTTCATAAAATCGCGTCGGTTAATACCATGTTGGGAAAAAACATTATTCCCCAAGGCCATATATCTCTCCTGATATGATGATTTTTAATTGGAATAATTTTAAAACACCGCCTTTTTAACACTCCGACACAATAATGACTTGATCATTATCAAGCGATAATTCATTAAAAAATAAATTATTCTTTTATGCGAGAAAAAACGTTTCAGCTATTTAATGTTTAAGATGGATTTTTAATATATATGGTCAATTTAAAATTAATTATTCTTTATATAGTAATGATAAAATAAGTAGTAATAATTCTTATTATCAAAAAATGAGCTAATTAAAAATAATACAAATCATTTAAAATCAAATAGATACAGAAAACACAAAAAACAATCAATTTATAAGACAATATATTTAAAATAATACAAAAATAATAATTTATTATTTCTAATTTTCAACCCACATTATTAGAAATAACTTAATATATTTTTTTAATTATAAATATGATGGTTATTTTCATATTATCAACCTTTGTATTACATTATAT
>NZ_BAABMO010000050.1:0-20369 GCF_054767435.1 Proteus sp. MB838 | reverse complement strand
TAGCTAGGCGGCAAGCGAATGAGTTGCTAGGAGCATACATAAGTATGTGACTAGTGCGAATGAGTGACGCCAACAACGCTACAGCTTGAAGTATGACGAGAAAATACTCTAAATAATTCAAGTTGTAGCTAGGCGGCAAGCGAATGAGTTGCTAGGAGCATACATAAGTATGTGACTAGTGCGAATGAGTGACGCCAACAACGCTACAGCTTGAAGGATGACGAGTAAGATAACATTAAAGTTTATATCTATACTGCCGATATAAAGCTACAAGATGATAGGCGAAAACACATAGGTTGTTTACAATGGCTTCATCTGACGATTAATTGATGCCTAACAAAGGATTTTCCTATGAGTATTGAACGCACAAATCCACTTATCCCAATCACGGCCATTTCTCAGCGTAACCTTAATGAAGGTGCCCAAGAAGCACGAAAAACCGGTAATACGCAAACAAAAGCAATGGCGGGTGATACTTCTGTGAAACTAAGTGAAGCACAGAAAAAATTAGTTCAACCTAGCAATCAAGACATCAATGTCGAGAAAGTTGCCCGTTTAAAAGCAGCGATTGCCGATGGAACATTAACAATGGATAGCAGCAAAATTGCGGAAGCACTTTTCCGAGAAGCTGCTGAAAGCATAACTAAATAATATTAAAGATTATGATGGAAGAACTCCGCCAGACCTTAGATCTTCAGTTATCACAGCTCAATACCATTGCGGGTATTTTACGTGCTGAGCAACAGTTATTATGTGCAGGAAGTATTGATATCAATAAGCTGCATGAACTAACTGAACAGAAGAATTTTGTATTAACAGCCCTAGGTCATACCGATCAAAAACGTCAAATACTCAGTAAACAAGTTGGTATTGATAGACCCTATCAAGGACAGCCTTTTTTAGCTGATTTATGGGGACAACTGGTTGATCTAACGGAAGAGTTAAAACATCTTAATCAACACAATGGCTTATTGTTAGAGCAACATATTACTCGCAATAGTGAAACGCTACATTTTCTACAGAAAAATCATAGCCCAACACTTTATGGTGCAGATGGACAAGCACAGCGTTCAATATTAGCTGGGCGAAAAATACAAATATAATTATCTTTTATAATTAAAGAATAGTCCCTGTATTATCTCAATATAATACAGGGAGTGTTTTATTTAATATATTGATTTATATGTAACAACCTTCAGATAAATATTGAATTAGCGTTAGGATTTAAATCGATAGTAATAATTAAAATAGCCTTATTTGTATTCAGTATAATCTATAATAGTTGATCTACCTAATTTATATTTTGTTCCCCCCTCTAATCTTAATCCCTCTGTTCCTATTAACAAGTTTTTACCTTCAATATCAACTTTATCATCATTTAATTGTAATATAACATGACCATCCCCCTGGATTTTACCACCAAGAAATATACTATCCTCAGCGAGGATATGAAAAACACTATTATACGACAATGATATATTACCTATTCCTAGGGTTCCTATGGTTCCTACTCTTCCATATAAATAACTATCATCAATATTAAATGTTCTATCTAAAAGCAACGTATCCGCTTTCATAAATAGAATACTATCTTTAACATTAAATGATGAATTATTAAGACCAGAAGAATATTGATAAACCATTACTTTTGATTGTTTCGTCCCATCATAAGCTGTTCTATATAAATTATCATCTTGATTTATATCTATGTTTCCTGTATTAATTAATCTATAAGACTCATGATTTAGTGACAAAGTATTTATATTACCATTATTATAAACGTTACCCTGTTTTGATTTTATTATTAAATATCGACTATTTATTCCTGCCTCTGTCCTTAACAAAAAATGGCTGTATTTATTATAATCATTTTTAGCTCTAAGATTAAACTCACTTAACCCCATATCAAAACGAATATATTCAGCATTTAAATCACCGTCAATCAAGTCTACATTATTAGAGATAATATTTATTATTCCAGATGAAATATCTTTATAATTGCGATGAATATGACTATATTCATTTTTATCTAATTTATTTCTCATATCAAAAACAACACTAGAACCTATATTTGCTATAGTGAATGTCTTAGAAAATTTCCCTGTACTGCTACCTGCAATTAGTTTAATATCATTAATTCCAGAGAAAGAACAATCACGACAAGAAATTCCATTAGGATTAGCTATAACCACTGTCGCCTTTTTTCCTTGTAACTCAAGCTCACCTCTTAGAGTTGAAACATCTTTAGAAACAACCTCATTAATAATTAATTCTGCTTCAGCATTATTTTTTAATGATAAACCAAAATCACCAACATCAAGACGATTATAATAGATATGGGCGGTACCATCTTGATTAGTATTTATCACTTCAATTTGTGTTCTCCCTGTGTCATCATTAATAGATACCTGTGCATCTGATAATGAATCAGGGTTTAAAATAACATCTTGATGAGCATAACAAGATAATGAAATAAATACAGATAACAGTGAGAAAGTAAATAGAGCGTTTTTTTTCATGGACATTTCCTTTGGTTTTAAAACTGATTATCATAATTAGCACAAGGAACAATTAATTTAAAAAAAAATCCATATAAAAAACATATAGACAAAGCATTTAAAAAACATATAAATAATATATTAACGATTAAGTATTTATATTAAAAAATACAAATAATATCTTTAAATATTAATAATAAGATATATAAACAGCCCTATTACCAAACAAGCTATTAATATTTAATTTTCTTTCTGTTATTCTATAAGCCTCTTTATCAAAATAAATCTCACCATATCCATGTTTAATATTGCTTTTATTTAAAACATATTCTATATATAGAACAATTACTTATATTCTTCTTGTTTAAACTAAAAAAAACCACTAAATGATGATTTAGTGGTTTTAGTAGACTTTTATCAATGGTTAATGATTAATTATTTTGCCCACCAATCATTGATGTCATACGAATATGACGACCTTCGCTAATTTCCATATTTGATAATACCGCTAACTGTGGCAAGCTACGGCGTAAAAAGCGTGATAACAGCGAACGTAGTGCATGGTTAACCAAGAGTACAGGCACGCCCCCTGACATCTCTTGACGGCGTACCGCATCTAAGGCTTGTTGTTCAATGTTTTCAGCAAGGCCAGGCTCTAATCCCCCCCACTTTGCATCGCTTGTAATAATAGACGCTCTAGTCCCGCATCTAATCCGATAACTTGTATCTCTTCTTTATCACCAAACCAGTGTTGTGTTATCGCCCTGCGTAATGCAACACGAACTACCGCCGTTAATTCTGCCGGATCTTTTTGCTCAGGAGCATGCTCTGCTAGTGCTTCTAATATGGTTCTCATATCGCGAATAGGCACTTGCTCTGCCAACAGGTTTTGCAATACTTTATGTAACACCGTTAATGACAGCATATCGGGGATCATATTTTCCGTCATTTTCGGTAGTTCTTTGCTTACCCTATCAAATAGCATTTGCGCTTCTTGGCGACCAAATAACTCTGATGCGTATTGGTTAAGTACATGATTAAAATGTGTTGCAATCACTGTACTTGCCGCCACAACCGTATAGCCTTGTACTTGTGCTTGCTCTCTTAAACTGTCATCAATCCATACTGCAGGTAAACCAAATGCCGGCTCTTGAGTGTTATCACCTTCTAGCGTTCCGACTGCATTACCAGGGTTTATGGCCAACCAACGCCCAGGATGAGCTTCGCCATGACCGATTTCTACCCCTTTCATTAAAATGCGGTAGGAGGAAGGTTTTACTTCCATATTATCGCGAATATGTACGACAGGAGGTAGATACCCCATTTCTTGTGCAAACTTTTTGCGAATACCACTAATTCGCCCTAATAATTCACCATTTTGGCGATTATCGACCATGGGAATAAGACGATAACCCACTTCCATTGACAGCGGATCTTCTAATTGCACATCTTCCCAAGAGGCTTCAACAACCCGATTTTGTTTTTCAACTTGTTCCAACTCTTTTTGTTGTTGCACTTGAGGACTGCTATGGCGTTTTAAGATATACCATCCTAATCCTGCTAATGCAGCCGTAAAGAAGAGGAAAACAAAGTTTGGCATACCTGGTACTAACCCCAGCAATCCTAAAACACCCGCAGTTAGCATCAGTACACGAGGGTTATCAAAGAGTTGCGTCACCATTTGTTGACCGACGTCTTCATCGGTTGCAACGCGAGTAACAATAACACCCGCCGCTGTTGATATAATCAGTGCTGGTATTTGTGCCACCAGCCCATCACCGATGGTTAATAAGGTATAAGTGCTTGCCGCATCGTTAAGTGCCATATTATGTTGTGCAACACCGACCACTAAACCACCAACGACGTTTATTACCAAGATCATTAAGCCGGCAATCGCATCCCCTCGGACGAATTTACTTGCACCATCCATAGATCCATAAAAGTCAGACTCAAGCGAAACTTCTTTACGACGTTTTTTAGCTTCTTCTTCGTTTATGATCCCAGCATTTAAATCAGCATCGATAGCCATCTGCTTACCCGGCATCCCATCTAATACAAAGCGTGCGCCTACTTCAGCAATACGCCCTGCACCTTTGGTGATAACCATAAAGTTAATCAGTATAAGAATGATAAAGACAACGATACCGATAGCAAAATTGCCACCTACGAGGAAATGACCAAAAGCTTCAACAACACGCCCTGCAGCCGCGGAACCTGTATGTCCTTCCATCAAGATAATACGTGTTGATGCAACGTTAAGCGATAAGCGTAACAATGTAGTGAACAGGAGTATTGTTGGAAAGGCAGCAAAGTCCAATGTGCGCCTAGTAAACATGGCCACTAATAGCACCATGATAGAAAGGGCAATGTTAAAGGTAAACAATAAGTCCAATAGAAAAGGTGGCAATGGCAGTACCATCATTGACAGTATAAGCAAAATAAGTACTGGCCCTGCCAGTATCTGCCACTGAGAACTTTTCCAATTTCCCGGCAAGCGGAGTAATGAGGCCAAATTAGCCATGACGATTATCTTCTCCAGCAAAGTCCAGTGCGGGAGGCACTGGCAAGTTCATAGGTTGTTTAGGTTTTAAACCACCTTCGGTTTTCCATCGTCTCAGTTGATAGACCCAAGCTAAAACTTCTGCAACAGCGGCATAGAGTGTTGCAGGAATAGCCTGTCCTATCTCACTGTGACGATATAACGCCCTAGCAAGCGGTGGCGCTTCTAGAAGCGGAATTCGATGTTCAGCACCAATTTCTTTAATTTTTAAGGCAATGGCGCCCGCCCCTTTAGCAAGTACTTTTGGGGCAACCATTTTGTCGTTATATTGCAAAGCAACCGCGTAATGCGTTGGGTTAGTGACAATGACATCTGCTTTTGGCACATCTGCCATCATTCGTCGCCGCGACATCTCGTGTTGTTGTTGGCGAATACGCGCCTTTAATTGCGGATCACCCTCTTGTTGTTTAAATTCATCTTTAATTTCTTGGCGTGTCATGCGTAACTTTTTCAAATGGCTACGAATTTGAAAAATAATATCGAATGCCACCATCGGGATAAGCATAAAAACCGCAATATAGACTGCAAAAATAAGCAGTTGCATCGCATTAGCTAAAGCACTTAAAGGAGGAAGCGTGATCAAATGAAGAATATCGTTCCAGTTGTGCCATAAGAAAACCGTTGCGGCTAAGCCGACAAAGAGTGATTTTAAAATCGCTTTAAATAATTCAGCTAACGCATTCATTGAAAAAATACGTTTTAAGCCAGAAATAGGGTTCCATTTTTTCGGATCAAACTTGATAGACTTGCTACTAAAATTAATCCCCCCCAATACGGCTGAACCACCAATTGCCACTAAGACCAAGCCTAGAAACACTGGCGATAACGCAAATACAGCCTGTTTCATTAAACTGGCAAAACGGGGGATCAATAAATTCTCGTTGCCGATTATGTGGTGATTAAAAGTAAAACCTTCCGTTAACATGGCATAAAGCTCACGAGTGATAAAACGCTCACTCATCCACAGTAGACTGACGCCCCCTAAAATCATTAATACGGACGAAAGCTCTTTGGAACGAACAATTTGCCCATCCTTTTTCGCTTTTTCCCGTTTATGGGGAGTGGGTTCTTCTGTCTTTTCGAGATCGCTATCTTCAGCCACAGTCTGTCCGATTTAGATAATTAGATTAAAGCCTGAATGAAATGTCTCTTAGCATGACAAATTCAGAAGAAATTGATGGGTTGAACAATCGCAAATTTACGGGGCTTTTTGGGCTATGAAGGTATAAACAGCAAAAAAGTGTGCTACTTACACATCACCTTTGAAACAACATATTTATTTGGTGCAAATATGGAGGGTTTATCGCAAGAATAATTCTATGGTGAATATAAGGTAAAAGCGTGTATTTCTCACCATCAAACAAAAGCCGCTTAGATAAAGCGGCTTACATTTTCTTCAATAGCCTGCGCTATTAACCTGTTTTTTGGTTGTTTTTTATCCATAAAATAGAACATCCTCAAAGAGCAGAGATAGAGCGAATGCCTCCTGCAAGCCAGTTATGTCCTTATCGCCCTAAACTCACCAATAGATTAGAAACCTAAACTTTCCAGTAAATCATCAACCTGATCTTGATTCTTAATCACACCAGCATTGTTTTTATTGACTTGTGGGCCATTTAATAATGAATCACTCTCTTTTTTCGCATTGGATTTTTCAAGTTGCTCTGGTGGCAGATTTTCCATTAACACCATAACAAGTTGTTTTTCAATTTCTTGAACCACACTCATCATACGTTTAATCACTTGGCCTGTTAAATCTTGGAAATCTTGCGCCATCATAATTTCAAGTAATTGGCTATTTGTAAAAGCCGCACTTTCAGGGATATCCCGCAAATAATTGCGGGTATCCGTTACAAGAGAGCGTACATCTTTGAGATCTTCTGGATGCTCAAACCATTGATCCCAGCGTTCAGTTAACTTAGTTGCATGACTACTTAACTCATCCTGTTTTGGTTGCGCAGCTTCCACACAATTTAATGTACGCTCAGCTGCCTGAGCGGTCATTTGAGCAACATAGTCCAATCTTTCCCTTGCATCAGGAATGGCTTCTGCTGCTTCTGCTATTGCTTTATCCAATCCTAATTCTCGCAAACTGTCGCGTAACATACGCGTCAATTGTCCGATCCGACTGATAATATCTGACGTTATTTCGACATTATCTTTCGGCATAATTGGATCCCCACTCATTGCGACTCCTTAGATGCCCAGTTTTTCAAAAATTTTATTGAGTTTTTCTTCAAGAATGGCTGCAGTAAAAGGTTTAACAACATATCCACTTGCTCCTGATTGCGCAGCAGCAATAATATTTTCTTTTTTCGCTTCGGCGGTCACCATCAGAACGGGAAGCGTTGCAAGCCCTGCGTCACTACGAATATTCTTCAGCAACTCTAACCCATCCATATTGGGCATATTCCAATCGGTGATAACAAAATCATATGCCGAACTCTGTAACTTGGCTAACGCGTCAGCACCATCTTCTGCTTCTTCTACGTTCATAAATCCTAACTCCTTTAGTAAATTACGAACGATGCGGCGCATTGTTGAAAAATCATCAACCACTAAAAATCTCAGATCCTTACTTGCCATTGAAAACTCCTTCAAAATATATTGGCAAATTACTGTGTTGCTGTTTAAACTGAACTTAATCAGATACGCAATGATTGTGTTGTGCTGATTTTCATCAGCACGGCTTTACTCATTGAGCTTATACTTTTTACCTCATCTACGGCTCCCAATTCGACCGCGGAACGAGGCACCCCAAAGACGACGCAACTTGCTTCATCTTGTGCAAATGTGTAGCTACCTGCACGACGCATTGCTAATAAACCTGTAGCACCATCACTGCCCATCCCTGTTAAAATGACACCAATAGCATTACGCCCCGCATATTTAGCAACCGAATTAAATAGCACATCAACAGAAGGTCGATGCCGATTTACCGCAGGATCTTTATTTATATGGATCTGGTAATTAGCACCATTACGACGAAGCTCCATATGATAATCACCCGGTGCGATGTAGGCGTGTCCAGGTAAAACCCGTTCTCCATCTTCAGCTTCTTTCACACTGATTTGGCATAAACGGTTTAACCGCTCTGCAAATGAGTGGGTAAACCCCGCCGGCATATGTTGGGTTATTAATACTGCAGGACTGGTAATAGGTAATGGCTCTAAAAAATGACGAATAGCCTCGGTGCCCCCTGTTGAAGCACCAACAGCGATTAACTTTTCACTCGAAATCATGGGAGTAAATGATAACGACTTAGACGGTAATGTTTTCGTTTCATGACGACTAATTCTTGCCTGAGCCGCTGCTCGGATTTTTTCTGCAATAAGTTCACTGTAGGCCAACATTCCTTCACGTAGACCTAACTGAGGTTTAGTGACAAAATCAACCGCCCCCAGTTCTAATGCTTTTAATGTCACTTCTGAACCTTTGGCTGTGAGTGATGAAACCATCACCACTGGCATAGGGCGTAAGCGCATTAATTTTTCCAAAAAATCAATACCATCCATGCGTGGCATTTCAACATCTAACGTCAATACCTGTGGATTAAACTTTTTTATTAAGTCACGAGCGACTATCGGATCTGGCGCACAATCAACGACCTCCATATCATGGTGACTATTAATTATTTCTCGCATGATCTGGCGCATTAACGCCGAATCATCAACACAGAGTACCGTTATTTTATTCATAACCTCTCCTTGCTGGTGTCAGCCCGTAAACCGTATGCCCCTGCAAGTAAAAATCCTTGCTTAGTTGGCTCACATTTTCAGAATGCCCTACAAACAACATTCCATCGGGTTTAAGCAATGGTATAAATCGATGAAGTAAGCTTTGCTGTGTCGTTTTATCAAAATAAATCATGACATTACGACAAAAAATCGCATCAAATGGCCCTTCTAATTTCCACTGCTTGTCGAGTAAATTCAAATACTGAAAAGTGACCATTTCACTTACTTGTGGTCTAATTTTCACGTATCCGGCAAAATCACCAACACCTTTGAGAAAATATTTTTTCAAATATTCTTCGTTTAACGTTTTTAACTCTTCCAGTCGATAAACACCTTTACGGGCTTTTTCCAACACATTAGTGTCGATATCGCTGGCAATAATTTTTGTTTTATAGGGGTTATCCCCAAAAACATCGCGCAAAGTCATCGCTATTGAATAAGGCTCTTCTCCAGTAGATGCGGCAGCACACCATACTCGGTAAACTCCTCCTGCCCTGTTTTTGGCGTGTTTAGCCAAAATAGGAAAGTGATGTGCTTCCCTAAAAAATGCAGTTAAGTTTGTGGTTAACGCATTAATAAACTCTTGCCATTCAGGGTTGCATACATCACTTTTTAGAAACGCAAGATAGTCACCAAAGTTATTCATCCGTAATTCACGTAACCTCCTCGTGAGACGGTTATAAACCATTTCCCGTTTGTTGTTAGTCAGCACAATACCTGCTTTTTGATAAATCAATTGGCAGATTGATTGAAACTGATCATCGGACAACATAAACCGTTCAGAAAAAAAATCTAACGGTTGAGCAGCGATATCTGGCAATTCTTCAGTAACATTACGTTTCATTATTTTTTAATGGGTCTTTTTAAAAAATGATTTTTTATCTGCTTTCTTCAACCCATTACCTTCTAAGGAGTGAGAAGATCCGTCTTCATCCGTGTCAGGCAATTCGAATGCCGATACAGCATTAACCAGGTTGTTAGCCTGATCTTCTAATGCTGTGGCAGCAGATGCTGATTGCTCCACCAAAGCAGCGTTTTGTTGTGTCACCTGATCCATCTGACTAACAGCATCAGCAACTTGGTGAATACCTCTACTTTGTTCGTCTGAAGCCGAGGCAATTTCGGCCATTAACTCAGTGACTTTATTTACAGATGTGACAAGCTCCTCCATCGTTTGCCCCGCATCATTTACTAATCGAGATCCCTGAGAGACTCGAGACACAGACTCGTCAATAAGTGTTTTAATTTCTTTAGCCGCTTCAGCACTACGCTGAGCAAGATTACGCACCTCTCCTGCAACAACTGAGAAACCGCGTCCTTGTTCACCCGCTCGCGCCGCTTCTACCGCAGCATTAAGCGCTAAGATATTGGTTTGAAAGGCAATACCATCAATGACACTAATAATAGCGCCTATCTTTTGAGAACTTTGAGTAATAGCATCCATCATTTCGACCACACTGTGAGTAATTTCACCGCCTCGTAGTGCAGTTTCAGATGCAGATTCCGCCAACTTACTCGCTTGTAACGCGTTATCCGCATTTTGTTTAACTGTCGCCGTTAATTGCTCCATACTCGCAGCCGTCTCTTCCAAAGAAGCAGCTTGTTGTTCTGTGCGCGAGGATAAATCGGTATTACCTTTGGAAATTTCTTGAATACCCGAATACATCGCCTGACTGTTATCACGAACAATACGAATAGAGCGCGCCAACTCGCCACGCATCTCACGTAACCGTCTAAAAATATCACCTATTTCGTCATCAGTAAAAACCAGAATTTCACGATTTAATTTGCCTGTTGCGACATCATTAAAGTAACGGCTTAAACTTGCGAAAGGTTTAATAATATTAAAACTTAACCAGCGATGAGAGGCGATTGACACCACAATTACCATGGTGATTGCGCCAATAAACATTAAAATAGCGATGGTATAAAAATGATGTCCTTGTTCAATCGAATCAGCCACTTCATATTGAACGTAATTCATATAGGTATTAAATGAATTTTCCATCGCAGTTTGATAGCGTTCCGTAGGTTGATCTAAAAACCCTTGAAAATCGCCTTTTTTTAACATGCCATGTAATTCAACTAGTGCACTATAAAGAACGTGATAATCATTTTTTACGGTATTAAAAATCTCTTTTTCTTCTTGTGGAATAACCTCTTGATTAATATCTGTAAGGAAATTTTGAAAATGAGTATTTGCTGTTTCCAAACGTGATAATGCGATTGATTCAATAGATTGGATATAATCTGTTGACTGTTCAGTTTTCATTCCTATCGCAACGCGATTTATTGCATTACGTGCTTGTACTAAAGATACCCAACTTAATCCTAATTCATCTCGCTTAGCAGTATCTAAATCAATTCTAGTGATCTGATTGTTGTTTAAATGAATAATTCCCAGTGAGATCCCACTGGAAATAACTTGCATCACACAAAACATCATCAGTAATAAATAGAGACTGGTGGATATCTTTAATTTACGAAACCTAAACATGCCTTCACCTCGTTATAAGCGGTAGCAAATCACTACCGCTTGTCAGCCACTTGTTGTTGTTAGAAAGTTTCCCAGTTAGCGGGATCTTCAACACTGCTGCTCTTTTTCTTTTCTGAGGTTCCTGGTTTTATAAGTGGAGCAGCGGCTTGTACTACAGGGAGTGCATCCAATTCCTTTTTCTCTAATGCTTTTTCTTCCTGACCCGGTAATTTGAAGATGGAAACTAAGCGGGTTAATGCAACTGCTTGATCTTCAAGACCCGCAGCAGCGGCGGCAGATTGTTCTACTAAAGAGGCGTTTTGCTGAGTAACACGATCCATTTCAGAAACCGCAAGACCCACTTGTGAAATTCCTCGACTTTGTTCATCCGATGCCGAGGCAATTTCCCCCATAATATCGGTAACACGTGTCACAGATTCGACAATACGAGTCATGGTTTCCCCTGCACTTTCAACTAATACCGATCCGGTTTCAGTGCGACTAACAGAGTCTTCAATCAACGTTTTTATTTCTTTAGCAGCTTCTGCACTTCTCTGTGCAAGATTACGAACTTCGCCGGCAACTACCGCAAATCCGCGACCATACTCACCGGCTCTCGCAGCTTCAACAGCCGCATTCAACGCCAAAATATTGGTTTGAAATGCGATACCATCAATCACTGCTGTAATATCGGTGATTTTTTGAGAACTTCCGGCTATGTCGTGCATCGTTTGCACCACATTAGCCACAACTTTTCCACCTTGGCGGGCAATATCTGAGGCATCATTGGCAAGGTTACTTGCTTGGCGTGCGTTATCAGCATTTTGTTTTACTGTCGCCGTTAACTGCTCCATACTCGCAGCAGTCTCTTCTAATGAAGCAACTTGCTCCTCAGTACGTGAGGATAAATCATTATTACCTGCGGCAATTTCACTGGTGCTGTTATAGATATTCTCAGTACTTTGATAAACTCCACGAACAGTATGTATAAGCTCTTGTTGCATGTGCTTTAAGCCACTTGCTAATAAGCTCATTTCATTACGTCCATGCACCTCGATATCGGGACGTAGATCCCCTTCAGAAAATGCTTTAATATTTAATAACAATGAATTAAGTGGTCGAATTAATGCATTGCGTAGTGCAAACCAACAAATGATGAGTGCTGTAACAACAATAATGGCTAATATCACCATCGTGATAATAGAACGCTGATGAGAAGCTTCTAATGCACTATTTAATTGATTATTAAACTTCTCATTACGCATAACATAAGCAAGATACTCTTTATAAAAACCATCTTGATAAGAAGTCGTTGGTTGTTCGAAAAAATCTTTTAAGTTTTTATCTTGCAGTAAAATTTCTAACTGATTTAATGCAGAAAAATACTCAATAAAACGCCCTTTTAAATTGCGTATTTCTTCTTCTGAATGAATTTGATAAGCATTTATATGCTGTTCAAACTCTTTAAATTTATCATCGGCCCGAGACATATTTTTACGTGCCAGACCAGTTAAATATTCTACAGACAACGAGCTATCAACATTCAGATCTTTATCCTGTAACAGATAGCTTATAGCTGCACGATTGATATTGTTACGCGCTTGCAATAAGTTTGCCCAGCTTTCATCTAAACGTTCACGCTGTTTTTGTATTGTGAGAGTTTTATCCAGATCTTGTCTTGTTTCACTGAGATTTGAGTAAAAAACACCCCCGGAGATAAACTGCAAAACACCAAACAACAGAAGAATGGATAACAACCCAGTCACTATTTTCATTCGGCTAAACATGAGTTTCCCTTTTTATAATAGATGGTATGACCAAGTTATCGGCAGACTTAAGAGAAACTTTATAGGTTTTATCCTATATAGATACTATTTTCTATTTACAATAAATAAATTAAATATCAATAAGTTATATTTTAAATTCTCATTTTAAAAACCTGCTAGGCATAATGCACATTCATTTTTTAGTTAATACATTTAAAAAAAATAACTTAACTAAAATTAAAAGTACTCTTTCTGATTTAATTTCACTTAATTAATATTAAAGCCCCAAGAAATAACAAATAATTGAAAAAACTATTCCGGCAAGATAGCCGGAACAGTATTAAAGAATAAGATTAATAGGCTAAACTTTATTTAGCCATAATTGTTGCGCTATCAACTAATTCCATTTCTTCGCTATTGAGTAATTTTTCAATATCAACCAGAATTAACATTCTTTCATCTAAAGTACCCAATCCTGTTAAATATTCTGTTGACATTGTTACCGCAAATTCAGGAGCAGGACAGATTTGTTCAGGTTTTAAGGTTAATACATCAGAAACACCATCAACAACAATGCCGACAATACGGTTGAGTAAATTAACCACGATCACCACTGTGTTGTCATTATAGGTAACATTTTCTTGTGAAAACTTAATTCGTAGATCAACGATAGGTACAATAACCCCCCGTAAATTGGTCACACCTTTAATAAAACTAGGTGCATTCGCAATACGAGTGACTTGGTCATAGCCCCGAATTTCTTGTACTTTTAGAATATCAATGCCATATTCTTCGTTGCCCAACGTAAAAATTAGAAATCCTTGTCCAACAGTTTCACCGGATAATTTCTCGAAATGTTCCGCAGCCATAATCTTATTTTATCCTCACTATTAAATAACTGTATGCGCAGTTGTATTCTTTTTCTTTTCTGTCATTTGAGAATGACTTAAACGTTGTAATTCTGGAACATCAAGAATTAAAGCAACACTACCATCGCCCATGATTGTGGCAGCAGAAATACCCGGTACTTTTCGGTAATTGCTTTCTATATTTTTAACAACCACTTGATGTTGACCAACTAACTTATCGACCAATAAAGCATAACGGCGCCCTGCACTTTGTACGATAACCGCAATCGCTTGAGTAATATCGGTTTGCGCACCTTCAATATTAAAAGTACGGTGTAATTCAATAAGCGGTAAATATTCACCTCTTACTTGCAATAATTTTTCATCTCCTGCTAAAGGATAAATATCTTCCTCTTCAGGTTGTAATGAGCTAACCACTGTTCCTAATGGTAAAATAAATACTTCATCATTCACTTTTACTGACATGCCATCTAAAATAGCCAATGTGAGTGGCAGCAAGATGCGAATGCGTGTGCCTTTTCCAACTTCAAAACTAATTTGAATTTGCCCACCCATTTCTTGGATATTTCGTTTTACAACATCCATACCCACACCACGTCCAGAAACATCGGTGACAACCTCAGCGGTAGAGAAACCTGGCGCAAATATCAACATCGCAACTTCTTCATTGCTCATATTTTCAGAAACAGCTAAGCCCGATGATATCGC
Organism: Proteus sp. MB838; assembly: GCF_054767435.1. Classification (NCBI taxonomy): domain Bacteria; kingdom Pseudomonadati; phylum Pseudomonadota; class Gammaproteobacteria; order Enterobacterales; family Morganellaceae; genus Proteus; species Proteus sp. MB838. The sequence goes on along the minus strand of NZ_BAABMO010000050.1, from coordinate 5,755 downwards.
CTTTTTCAAAATACGCTCACGATTTAATCCAGCACCATCATCTGTCACTTCAATACAAATATTGCCACCTTGATGCTCTGCTGAAAGCGTTAATTGACCCGCCTCTGGTTTGCCCGCGGCAATGCGATCGGCAGGCATTTCAATACCATGATCAAGACTATTACGGACTAAGTGAGTTAAAGGATCGATGATTTTCTCAATTAAACTTTTATCAAGTTCAGTTGAACTACCAATCATATTTAACTCAACTTTTTTATGCATTTTGCCAGCTAAATCACGAACGACCCGCGGAAAACGACTAAAAACATATTCCATCGGCATCATACGGATAGACATCACTGACTCTTGCAGATCACGAGAGTTACGCTGTAGCTGTGCAATACAACTGAGTAGATCACTATGAATAGATGGCTCAAGCGTGTCACTATGTTGCGCTAACATAGACTGAGTGATCACCAATTCCCCGACCAAGTTAATCAGTTGGTCCACCTTTTCAACCGCAACGCGAATACTGGTTGATTCCGTTTTGGCCTGAGCAACAACAGGTTTTCGCGCAGGGGCTGGTGTCGCAGTTGGTGGCAAGGTTGTGGCAACTTTAGTCACTTCATCTGCTTGACTATTTTTATTCAACTCAGCAACGTTTTTCTCTATCGTAGCTGGCTGCTCTGTTTGAGCAGCAGGCTGGATACTTTCTGTCACAGATGAGGGTGAGTGTTCGGCTTGCTCTTGCGTTTTATCTGTAGACTTTACCTTTTCCTCAGTAGCAGCAACGTTAGCAAAGGAAATCTGTTCTGGTTCAATAACAAAACATAATACCGCACTGATATCTTCTTGAGTTGCTGTGGTTTTTAATACCGCTTCCAACCCATGGTGCTGTTTTTCAACCTGACTGACTTCACCCAGATGCTTTAATTCATCTAGCATTAAATCAATATCGGTCTCTTTTAAATCAGATAAAATAATATGATGCTGATAAAGACCGTCAGTATTTGGTGTATTAGCCGTTGCTAGCGGTTGATTTTCTTTACTAAGCTCATCGTCAGTATGATGCACTGCAGAAACAGGAGTGATGTTCTCCGTTGGGGCATTACTTTCAGTTAAAGATACTGAGTCATTCCCCTCACCTAATTGAGTTGATTGTTCCTCTTTGACTTCTAGAGCTAACTGACGCAACTTCTCACAAATATAGTTAAATGTTTCCTCGTCTGGCTCTTGTGAGTTTTTATGTGCATCCAATTGCTGTTGCATAATATCTTTCGCTTCCAGAAACAGGTTAATAATGTCATCGGTAAGTACCATTTCATGGCGTCTTGCACTATCGAGCAAGTTTTCCAGCACATGAGTGGTCTGCTGAAGTTTAACGAAGCCAAATGTTGCGGCTCCTCCTTTTATGGAGTGCGCACTACGAAAAATAGCATTTAACTGCTCTTGATCTGGATTTTGCGGATCAAGTAACAGTAAATGCTGTTCCATATCAGCTAACAACTCATCTGCTTCATCAAAAAATGTTTGATAAAACTCGGTAATATCCATCGTTACTCATTCACCTTTACGCGATTACATACAAACTAAGGAGTTGTTTCCTGTTTTGTCGTAATATTTGTCGATTGTGATGGCAAACTTTCCCCAGAAACTCCTGTTTCAACATTTTCCTTTTTTGATTCGGGAAGCTTAGATGTAGAAGAAGACACAGACGAATTCGTCTGTGTATTTTCTCCGTTTTCTTGTGGGGTTTCTTGCCCTGAAAGCAGAGGTTTAATTTCTGATGCCTCTTTTATTGCTGGTGCAACCCGCTCATTTTCATGTACGATTTTCTTTTCTTCCTGCTTAGTTAAAACTAATATACTGATCCTTCTATTCGCCGGAGCAAAACCATCCTCTTTTACTAAGTGAACAGTTGATGCCATACCTACAACCCGTAGTACTTTCCATTCTGCAAGCCCTGCACCAATAAGTTCTCGACGAGATGCATTGGCTCGATCCGTTGATAACTCCCAGTTACTGTATTTGAGTGCACCACTCGCATAAGGAATATCATCGGTATGACCTGATAAACTGATTTTATAAGGCGAGTCATTTAGTATTGGCGCTATCGCAGTTAAAATATCTTTCATATAAGGTTCAACAGTGGCACTGCCAACTTTAAACATTGGCCGGCTTTCTTTATCTATAATTTGGATACGTAAGCCTTCGTCCATCATGTCAATTAATAAATGAGGTTTTAAATCTTTTAAGCGAGGATCTTGTAAAATAACTTGCTCTAAATTCTCTTTCAGTTTACGGAATTGCTGTTTTTCATTGAGCTGTTTATCTTCGACACCTTTTGGCAGTACATCACCTTCGTTATACACAGGATCACGTCCTCCCCCTGGTATCGGGTTTGTCACGTCTCCACTAACGCGGCCTTTTTCAATGGCAACTTTTAGAGGTGTGCGAAAATATTCAGCAACACGAGTTAACTCTTGAGGACTAGCGATAGAAAGTAACCACATCACCAGAAAGAAAGCCATCATGGCAGTCATAAAGTCAGCGTAAGCTATCTTCCACGCACCATGTTGTGCGTTGTGCTGTTTTTTCCCTCGCTTTTTAACTCTGATTATCTGTGAATTACTTTTCATAATTACTCTTCTTTCATTGCATCAGGATTTGCCTGCATCGGTGTCCGTACCTGACGTACATGTTCTTCCAATTCAATAAATGAAGGTCTGTCTGCCAGAAAGAGGGTCTTACGACCAAACTCAACCGCTATCTGTGGTGCATATCCATTCATGCTAGATAACAGGGTGGTCTTGATGCACTCCATCATTTTCATTTGTTGACTAGAGCGTTGTCTGATACGAGAGGCTAATGGTGAAACAAAGCCATAAGCTAATAAAATACCTAAGAAAGTACCTACCATTGCGTGACCAATAAGTGCCCCCATTTCCCCAGCAGGTCTATCGGCAGCACCTAGCGCATTAACCACCCCCATAACCGCGGCCACAATACCAAATGCGGGTAATGAATCGCCCATCGTAGAGAGCCCCGCCGCAGGTACTTCACTTTCTTCTTCAAAAGTGGCAATTTCTTCGTCCATTAGTGCTTCAATTTCATAAGGATTCATATTCCCCGTCACCATCAAACGCATATAATCAGTAATAAAACTGAGCATATAAACGTCTTTCATAATGCGAGGATATTGGGAAAAAATGTCACTTTGTTGTGGATTTTCAATATCTCTCTCTAATGCCAACATGCCGTTTTGGCGCGCTTTAGACAGCAAACGAAACATTAATGCCATTAGATCCATATACATCGCTTTATTGTAGTTAGTGTTACGAAGTAATTTCGGTAGGATTTTTACCGTTGATACGATCGCACGACCATTATTACCTACAACAAAAGCACCGATACCGGCACCAAAAATAATTAAAAATTCAGCGGGTTGATATAATGCGCCTAGATGTCCACCTACGAGGGTAAACCCTCCGAGGACAGCACAAATCACCACGATATATCCTAAGAGTACTAACACGCGATATCCCTTTAGCTAATTTCGTTATAGAGAGAATGGCGAACATAACCGCAAGGAGATAGGAGGGGAAGAGGAAACAACTCAGGTTATAGAGTCTTTAATCTATAACCTGATATTTAACTTTCAATCTCGAATCACATTGCAAACTGTTCAAGACCATCCAACAGTTGTAAGTTAATATCGGCAGGATTGGCGGAAAGTTTACGTTTTTTTATTGCCCGAGATGGAGACTGACAAAGACTACAAACATAATTACTTGCAGGCTGATGTGCGTGTGTAATAAATGAACCATTACATTTGGTACATACAGAAAGTTGTAACATACCACTTTCAACAAAACGAACTAATGTCCATGCTCGTGTTAGTGCTAAAATAGGTTCTTGATCTTTAACGGGTGGACATTGTTCTAAATATAAACGATAGGCTTTTACAACAGCTTCAACACCTACGCTCCCCCCGCTTTTTAATAAAAAGCGGTAAGCATTATAAAACATTGAAGAATGGATATTTTGTTCCCATGTCATAAACCAATCTGTTGAAAAAGGTAGCATACCTTTAGGAGGAGGGCTTCCTCTTAATTCTTTGTATAATTTAATTAAACGCCCTCGACTTAATTGCGTTTCGCTTTCAAGCATTTGTAAGCGAGCACCTAAGGTGATTAATTCCATTGCTAGGCGAATATCTTTCGCCTCTCGGACGATACTTTTCTCACTCATTGTTATGCCCGTTTCTTTGTAGCAGAGGTATCATGTTCCGATAGTTGACGGAACAAGTTAGAAGAAAGAAGGATACCAGTATGAATTTGTTGCAAATCATCCACTCTGGATTCTTTAGTGAGTTGTTCTATTGTTTCGCTGTCTTCAAACCGGAAATTACAGATTAGTTGGTTTGTTTCAGCCAACTTAACCAATTGAGGCAATGTTAGCTCTTTTAGTGCATCAGCCATAGAATCGCTGATACCCAGTCTAAACATTGCGGAAGCCTTTTCTTGGTTAATTAACCTCTGCGCCAAAAGCAAATACGATAAATTTATGTCATAAATATGCTTAAGCAATTCAACCGTACTCATCTCTTTACATCCCGTCCGATTATATTGAACAAAGAGGATCTTGTTTAAAGTAAGATCCCGAGGAAATTAATATAAATGTATATTGAATTTCCAGGCCCCATTTTATGAATATGACTCGTAGTAACACTACCTTGTATTACTTGATTACGATCATTTCAAAAAGTAGCGAGAAAAACATTTAAATTAAAAAGGATTTTAAATGCTCGCCAATATATCACGTTAAGAATAATCCTAGCGAGATAACTTTACTCCTTAATGATTAAGTTATTCAACGGATAAAGTAGTCTAATTTAAATACTATGTGAGTTACATCACAAAAAGATAATCATTATTATGGAATTAGTTCATTAACTATTCAAGTAATATTAGTAATAAAACTTGCTAAGAATTAATAAGCGAATCTACCGAAATTAAAATATTAATGATAATTTTTTATTTTATACGATCTATTAAACTTATAAACCTAAAAATACAGCATAAAAAATTGACAAATCTAAAATTGAAGTTTTTTTCGATCACAGTAACATATATTGCCATAGCTCCTCCTCATCTTTGTCTGAACAAAGCACTTGTGTTTAATAAATATTTCTATAGATATAGTTTTTTTAGTCATTTACCGAAAACACCATAAATGATCACTTTTTATTTACAATTGGCATAAAAAACAACCAATCATAATTAATTTGAGTTATCTAATTTTATAAATTAATTAAATAAAAAAAATTACACTTAAAATTCATAAAGATAAAACATAACACTCTTACATTAGCAGGATAAGTTATACAAAATTAAATTCCTAGTTATGCATCTTACCTTATAAATTATTGAATATTTATTTCTATCACATAAAAGTTTTATTAATAAATAATTAAAAATTACTAATCAATAACTAAAAGTGCAAAATAATAAAGCTATATAACTCTTTATGCGTGTTTTACCGAACAAAGATTAATCAATATAAAAAAACATGACAATACAGGTAAGATTTATTTATGGTTTTTACGTAACAATCAAATTACTTACCAACTTTTTTTAGAAAAATAAATATAAATCCATAGGAGAAAAAACCTCATTTAAAAATATAAAGTAGCAATAATAACTTTATTTACCCAATTAAATTCGATAAAAAAAATATATAATATTTGACTTAAACTTAATATAAACAAAAATAC
>NZ_BAABMO010000049.1:0-20563 GCF_054767435.1 Proteus sp. MB838 | reverse complement strand
TCTATACACATTGATATATAAGTATTTTTATTATAGTAAATATGATAGAACATCATGATAGTATCAGTATGAAAATATTAATATGTGCTTCTCATTTAATATAAATTAAATACTATCACTTATTAAAACTATCTATTAGTCATATAATTATCTATCCTAGTAGAATTGGATATTTTATTTTTTAATTTATTGTATTATTTGCATTTGGCTCTAAAAAAATCCTACTACGCTTATAGTAATAATCATTAAATGATAGTTTTTACGGTACATAATTTACCTGATTAAAAAATAAGTTTTAAAATTAAGTTCAGTGTAAAGAGGAGCTTCAAACACGAAATTGAGATTTTAATGGAGGAAATATGAATATTCTCGTCATTGGCGCTAAAGGTCGAGTAGGTCAGCGTTTAATCGAAATATTACTTGCTAAAGGTCATCATGTCATAGGTACAACCCGAAAATTATCCGACACATCAGTACATCATCCCTCACAGTACCATGAAATGAATTGGACATAACAAAGCCGTTATCATCCATCACCGATTTATTGCCAGACAATTTAGAGGCTATCTATTTTACGACAGGCTCCCGAGGAAAGGATTTATTACAAGTTGATTTACATGGTGCTGTTAAAACGATGCAAGCAGCAGAAAAAAAAGGAATAAAAAGATATATTATGCTCAGTGCGATTAATTCATTATCACCTGATAAATGGACTGAATTAATTGATTATTTTACTGCTAAATATTTTGCCGACCTCTACTTACGGGATCGTACCCAGTTAGATTTCACCCTTGTTCAAGCAGGCTATTTAACTGAAAAACAAGGCACATATAAAATTACGACCACATTGGAAGATAATGCTACAAAAGGTGAAATCACTATTGATAATGTCGCGGCAACATTAGCAGAGATACTAGATAAGCCGAATACATTTAAAAAATGCATTCCTATATTAGATGGTGACGAGGCGATTAAAACAGCCCTCAGTCGAATTTAGAAACGATTAGTTTACTGATTTTGATAAAAAACAATCTGACCCTGATAAACATTAGGGCCAGATGTGTTAGTCACGAGCTAGCTTATCAATGTACACAACCATTGTTTGTTACTGACATTTATAAACTTGTCCACTCATTTTGCTATCTAGTGGCGCAAAGCTATCGACAATGCTACCTGCACCTGTACCAACATTAAAAATAACATTACCACCCATAGCGGCTGCTTTGTTGCGTAAATCATTAGCAGCACCACGTAGTGATTGGCTTTCAGTACGAGAGCCTGATAACCAATTATTCTGAACGCCGGTTACTGTGCCTAATAACTGGCACTCGCTGCCTGGTTGCGTATCAGTAATTTGTACCTGTGAACCTGCACTGGTCAATGTATTTGTTGCAGAACAGCCTGCTAACAACAACGCTGCAGTGGCTCCCAATAACAATTTAATTCGCATGATCCCCTCATTTCTTTGAGTGTCCGTTTAGTCATGACAACAATATACCCTGTCACTCCTCTTAAGCGCAAAAATAAATCATCACTATCTTACATTAGCCTATAGTCTTAAGAGGTTATTTCCACTTGTTACTTATTTTGACTTAATGATTTAGCTTTAAGATAGACAAAGCAATATCTATTTATTTTACACCGCTTTGCGGCTTTTAAAACATATTGTGTGCTTTTCAGACACCACAGTGCGAGACTGGGCACATTATTTGGTTGTCGTTCTTAGCCTAGTCCTCTGCTTTAATGGCATAATCAGGTAATAGGCCATTGATAGAAATTATTTTTTGATACTTAAATAATAGGGAACATTAAATCATTATGTACTGGCTCAATAACAAATTTAACATTATTGCTATCATCGTTGGTGTACTGAGTATTTTTACTATTTTGATTAATCAAAGTTTGGAGCGCGAATATGTTCAAATGAGCCCCAAACTAGAACAAATCGTCCATGAAAAAGTGAGTAGCTTAAAAAAATCAGTCGTTGATGCGATAAAAGGGAAAACTTATCAAGCTGCTTCTATAGATATCGAGGCAGAACAGAGGCAAAAATTGTTAAATCGGATGGAACAAATCAAACAAATTGGTTTAGTTCTGAGTGTATTAGGGATTATTTTTACTGCAATTTCATTTATTCGACATGAAAATAAATACTCTTGTCGGATAGCATTAGCACTTAATGGAAGTATCCTGTCTATTTCTCTTTTAATGTATGTTGCAACAAGTATTGCTAGTATTGTTACCATATTACTTCTTATATGGCTGCTAGGTAATATCTTCGGTTTCTGTTAAAGAAAATAAAAATGATATAAACAGCCAGAACGACTTATTATGTAAAAAAACCCGAGCCTAAGCTCGGGTTTTTGGTGTAAAACAGCTAGCAGATGAATTACATCATGCCGCCCATTCCACCCATGCCGCCCATTCCACCAGCAGCACCTAAATCCATTTTTTCGTCTTTAGGTAAATCTGTCACCATAGCTTCAGTGGTGATCATCAGACCTGCGATAGAAGCTGCGAATTGCAGAGCAGAACGAGTCACTTTAGTTGGATCTAAGATACCCATTTCAATCATATCGCCATAAGCTTCTGTTGCAGCGTTATAACCGTAGTTACCTTGGCCTGCTTTCACATCGTTAACTACCACAGAAGGCTCTTCACCTGCGTTAGCAACGATTTGACGCATTGGCGCTTCCATTGCACGTAGTGCAACACGGATACCAACTGTTTGTTCTTCGTTATCACCTGTCATTTCACGCAGCGCATTAGCAACGCGAACAAGTGCAGTACCACCACCAGCAACAACGCCTTCTTCAACTGCTGCGCGAGTTGCATGCAGAGCATCATCAACACGAGCACGTTTTTCTTTCATTTCAACTTCAGTTGCTGCACCAACTTTAATTACCGCAACACCGCCAGCTAATTTAGCCACACGCTCTTGCAGTTTTTCACGATCGTAATCTGAAGTTGCATCTTCGATTTGTTGACGGATTTGAGCAACACGGCCACTGATAGCCTCTTGTTCACCCAGACCATCGATGATGGTTGTCGTATCTTTGTTGATAACAACACGTTTCGCTTGGCCTAAATCTTCCAGCGTTGCTTTTTCTAACTCCATACCGATTTCTTCAGAAATCACAGTACCATTAGTTAGAATAGCGATATCTTGTAACATTGCTTTACGGCGATCACCAAAACCTGGTGCTTTAACCGCAGCAACTTTCACGATACCACGCATGTTGTTGACGACTAATGTTGCCAGTGCTTCACCTTCAACATCTTCTGCAATGATCAGCAGAGGTTTGTTTGCTTTAGCAACACCTTCTAAAACAGGAAGTAATTCACGGATATTAGAGACTTTTTTATCAACTAATAGGATGAATGGATTTTCTAACTCAGCTGTACCTGTTTCTGGTTTGTTGATGAAGTAAGGAGACAGGTAACCGCGGTCAAACTGCATACCTTCAACAACATCCAGCTCATCTTCTAAGCCAGTACCTTCTTCTACAGTGATGACACCTTCTTTACCCACTTTTTCCATTGCTTGAGCAATCAGAGTACCAACGGTTTCATCAGAGTTAGCAGAAATAGTACCTACTTGAGCAATAGCTTTAGTATCTGAACATGGAACAGACAGTTTTTTCAGTTCTTCTACTGCGCCCACAACGGCTTTATCGATACCGCGTTTCAGATCCATAGGGTTCATGCCAGCGGCAACTGCTTTTAAGCCTTCGGCGATAATTGCTTGTGCTAACACTGTTGCAGTTGTAGTACCGTCACCTGCCGCATCATTAGCTTTAGAAGCAACTTCTTTCACCATCTGAGCACCCATATTCTCGAATTTATCTTCTAATTCGATTTCACGGGCAACAGAAACACCGTCTTTAGTGATAACAGGTGCACCGAAAGATTTATCTAAAACAACGTTACGACCTTTAGGGCCTAAAGTTACTTTAACTGCATCTGCAAGAACATTAACACCACGTAACATTTTATTACGAGCGTCTATACCGAATTTGACGTCTTTAGCTGCCATCGTATATTTCCTTTGAATTCGTTCAGTTTAAGAAGATCTTAAAAGAGAAAAATTATGCTTCTACAATTGCTAAAATGTCGCTTTCAGACATGATAAGCACGTCTTCGTTATCAATTTTTTCTGATTTAACACCATAACCATCGTTAAAAATTACGATATCGCCAACTTTAACATCGAGTGGTTTGACTTCACCGTTTTCCATAATACGGCCGTTACCAACTGCTAAGATTTCGCCACGAGTTGATTTACCCGCTGCAGAGCCAGTCAGTACGATACCACCTGCTGATTTAGCTTCGACTTCTTTACGTTTAACAATAACACGGTCATGTAATGGACGAATCTTCATTAATAGATCTCCTATAAAAAAGTCCATATCAGGATTAAGGTTGATACCAGTGCCTAAGATGAACCAGTACCATGACGATACAAGTGGGGGCATCCAATAAAACTTCAAGGGGGAGAAAAGTGTTTTTTTTCAAAAAATCCCCTTTTTAGATGATTATGCTTATAGTTAATTATTTTTTATCAGAAAAATGGTCATTATCCTGATGTTCATCCTTATTATTCAGTTGCTTACTAGGTGAATCTTCTTTACGTTGATATTCACCTTCAAAAGTACTCCCACCTTGATGGGAAGAAAAGCCATTTCCACCCTGTCCGGGGGTATAAATTTTGATACGCGTAATCAGTTTTGTTACCAATAGCGCTTGTAATGGGGGTAACAATAAAAGTAAGCCGAGGAAATCAGTAAAGAAGCCAGGGATCAATAACAAAATCCCTGCCAACACCAACGAAACGCTTTTCACCATTTCAGCCGCAGGCACTTCTCCCATGGCTAATTTTTGTTGCATTGAAGCAATATTTTTCACACCTTGATTTTTGACCAAAGAGATCCCGACACAAGAAGTCAGTACCACTAGGAATAGGGTTGTAAGAACGCCAATTGAAGAGGCAACATGCACAAAAATCACAGCTTCTATATAAATAAGAAGGCAGATAACAATTAATGGGAGCCAACGCACTTGGTTCTCCTTTTATAAAAAAGATTCATATTATTAATAGAAAGGAGTGTGAACCACCTCTAAGCTAACAGCTTATACACTCGCTTTTTCTTAGTTTATCTACATAATAATGGGGAGCCTAATCCTCCTTTTCAAGGGAGCATAAAAAGAGAAGTAGAACTGTAAAATCCATGAGATAGATCACAAAAAGAAAATAATTCAGCGTTATTTACTTATAAAGTGATCCAGCTTAAAGGTATTTGCTTACAACCCGAATATGATCGTGTCAGTACCAAGCAAAACGGTAAGTTATATTACATTATTAACCGTTAACGATATATTTTATTAACAAGCGCATAACTAGACAGTTAAAATTTTAATAAGAAGGTTCTCATGTCAAATAAAACTCGTATCGAAGAAGACCTGTTAGGTAAAAGAGAAGTTCCTGCTGATGCTTACTACGGCGTCCACACTTTACGTGCAATTGAAAACTTCTACATCAGTGATCGTACAATCAATGATGTTCCAGAATTCATCCGCGGTATGGTCATGGTGAAAAAAGCCGCTGCATTAGCAAACAAAGAGCTTCACACTATTCCTCGCGAAATCGCTGATACGATTATCAAAGCCTGTGATGTTGTTTTAGAAACAGGCAAACACATGGATCAATTCCCAGTTGATGTATTCCAAGGTGGTGCTGGTACTTCATTAAACATGAATACTAACGAAGTTATCGCAAACATCGGTTTGGAATTAATGGGTCATCAAAAAGGTGAATATCAATATCTGAACCCTAACGATCACGTGAATAAGAGCCAATCAACAAACGACGCTTATCCTTGTGGTTTCCGTATCGCAGTTTATAACTCTGTTATTAAATTAACTGAGTCTATTGAGTTACTGAAAGCAGGTTTTGATAGAAAAGCAACTGAATTTGAAGACATCCTGAAAATGGGTCGTACTCAATTACAAGATGCTGTACCAATGACTTTAGGCCAAGAATTCCACGCTTTCTCAGTATTAATGAAAGAAGAAATCAAAAACCTAAAACGTACTGCTGAATTACTGTTAGAAATGAACTTAGGTGCAACTGCTATCGGTACTGGTTTAAATACTGCACCTGGCTACCAAAAATTAGCTGTTGAAAAATTAGCAGAAGTAACTGGTTTACCTTGCGTTCCAGCTGAAGACTTAATCGAAGCAACCTCTGACTGTGGTGCTTACGTAATGGTTCACGCTGCATTAAAACGTCTAGCAGTGAAAATGTCTAAAATCTGTAATGACTTACGTTTACTTTCTTCTGGTCCTCGTGCCGGCCTGAAAGAAATTAACCTGCCAGAATTACAAGCAGGCTCTTCAATCATGCCAGCTAAAGTAAACCCAGTTATCCCAGAAGTTGTGAACCAAGCTTGCTTTAAAGTTATCGGTAATGATACTTGCGTCACCATGGCAGCTGAAGCAGGTCAATTACAATTAAACGTAATGGAACCGGCTATTGGTCAAGCAATGTTTGAATCAATTTCTCTATTAAGCAACGCTTGCCGTAACTTAGTTGAAAAATGTGTTGATGGTATCACTGCTAATAAAGAAATCTGTGAACACTTCGTATTTAGCTCAATCGGTATCGTAACTTATCTAAACCCATTCATCGGTCACCATAACGGCGACATCGTTGGTAAAATTTGTGCAGAAACAGGTAAGAGCGTACGTGAAGTGGTATTAGAACGTGGCTTATTAACTGAAGAACAACTGGATGATATCTTCTCTGTTGAGAACCTAAAACACCCGGCTTACAAAGCAAAACGCTTCGATGATTAATATTTATGTTTCATAACATAATCATGTTAAACATAAGAATGAGCTCTTAAAAATACAAGGCACGGACTCTTTAAGAGACGTGCCTTTTTACTTGATTGTAAAAACAAAAATTTAACTTATCTTTCTCATTTTTTTAATTATCTCAAGGAGTAAACGCTATGTTAGCCGTAGAATTGATTATCGTTCTGCTGGCCATTTTCCTCGGTGCGAGACTAGGAGGAATTGGTATCGGGTTTGCCGGTGGTTTAGGGGTGTTAGTATTAGCCGCTATCGGTGTTAAACCAGGTACTATCCCTTTTGATGTGATCTCCATCATTATGGCTGTTATTGCCGCAATCTCTGCGATGCAGGTTGCTGGTGGTTTAGATTATTTAGTTGATCAAACAGAAAAACTATTAAGACGTAATCCTAAATACATCACAATACTTGCGCCAATTGTGACTTATTTATTAACTCTCTTTGCAGGTACAGGTAATATCTCTTTAGCTACATTACCTGTTATTGCTGAAGTTGCTAAAGAGCAAGGCATCAAACCTTGTCGCCCATTATCAACAGGTGTGGTTGCTGCGCAAATTGGTATTACAGCATCACCTATTTCTGCTGCGGTTGTTTATATGGCATCTGTCATGGAAAACCCTGCAATGGTCGGTGAAGGTAATACAGTAAGTTATATCACTCTGTTATCTATTTTATTACCAGCGACCTTCCTTGCTATTATTCTGATGTCATTCATCATCTCTTGGGTATTTAACTCAAAACTGTCTGATGATGCGATTTATCGTCAACGTTTAGAGCAAGGTCTAGTTGAATTACGTAATAGTAAAGAGCGTAGAGAAACATTACCGGGTGCTAAATCTTCTGTAATGCTATTCTTACTTGGTGTTATTTGTGTGGTCACTTATGCCATTATCAATAGCCCAAGTTTAGGCATTGTAAAAGAGCCGTTAATGAACACCACTAACGCTATCCTTATCATTATGCTGAGTGTGGCAACCCTTATCACTGTTTTCTGTAAAGTTAAAACAGATAACATCTTAAACTCAAGTACATTTAAAGCAGGTATGAGTGCATGTATTTGTATTCTGGGTGTTGCTTGGTTAGGTGATACTTTCGTTTCAAGTAATATCGATTGGATCAAACTGACTGCCGGTGATTTAATCACAGGTCATCCTTGGTTATTAGCGGTTATTTTCTTCTTCTGCTCTGCCTTATTATATTCACAAGCGGCAACAGCAAAAGCATTAATGCCAATGGCTTTAGCTTTAGGTGTTTCTCCATTAACAGCAATTGCATCATTCTCAGCCGTTTCTGGTCTATTTATTCTGCCAACTTACCCAACACTGGTTGCTGCCGTTCAAATGGATGACACTGGTACAACTCGTATTGGTAAATTAGTCTTTAACCATCCATTCTTTATCCCTGGTACTATCGGTGTGATATTAGCGGTCGGATTTGGTTTCCTCTTCGGCGGTATGATTTTGTAGTTTAAAACCAATATTTAAAAAGACATTGCAAAAAGCTTTACTTTTTAACTAGATATAAAAATAAGTCCCCTCACCCAAATGGATGAGGGGATTTTATTTTGACGCTATCCCTCTAGCGTCTGTGACTTTCATTTCTGATTAAAATCTGTTAATTATGGTGCTCTTGCGACACTATGATTTAAGGAGATTTCCGTGCAACGTGAAGCATTATTAGACCACGTACTTATCCAATTAGAGCAACATGGGCTTGCCGCTACGTTGCCTGAGTTATTGCAGGGATTTGCTATTACTGAATCTGAACTCCAACCTTTTTGGCCTGATAAAGACGCGTTAATTTTTGATTGTCTACGCCATCATGGACAGCAAATTGATATTTGGCAACGTCAAGTGATGTTAGATGAAACGCTGACCACAGAGCAAAAATTACTAGCACGTTACGATCAGCTGGCTATGCGCTTAGAAAAAAATCGTTTCCCAGGCTGTTTGTTTGTCGCTGCTTGTAGTGCTTATCCTGATGAGCATTCACAAATCCATCAGTTAAGCCAGCGCCAAAAGCAAAGCTCATTTGAATACTCTAGAACGCTACTACGCAAGCTTGATCTTGAAGATAGTGAGTTAGTCGCTAAACAAATGGAACTCATCTTAGAAGGCTGTTTAAGTCGCTTAATGGTCAATCGTCGCGCTGACGATATCACTACAGCAAAACTATTAGCTCAAGATATTCTTAAAATCGCCCAATGTCGTAAAAATGGTGCGCTAAGCTGATTGCATATCAACATTGCAATTAGAGTAATTGCTCATTTAATTCTCTTATTCCATTACTCTCGATGAGAGGAAGAGAAAAGCGGTTAAGTGATAAGCAAAGGAAAAATATCTCTTTAAAAGATAAAAATGGACTATCTTTACTGATTGTTATTTAAGCATTTTTTATTAGAAAATCGCTTGTGCTGAAAAATCAGACTCAAATAGAATAAAAAGAGAGCAAACAAACTTATTTTTGCATTTTTTATTAAAAAGACGTTGACGCATCACGCTGAATACGGTTTAATGCGCCTCGTTGCCCGGATAGCTCAGTCGGTAGAGCAGGGGATTGAAAATCCCCGTGTCCTTGGTTCGATTCCGAGTCCGGGCACCATTTTAAAACTTGTTAATCAGCAATTTAAATAGCTGAGAGAACAACTAAGGGTTAGAAAAATATATTTTGATATTATCATCTTATATTGAAACTCTTAAATAAAACAGGCTTGTTTTGCAAGGCTGTTTTTTTTTATTTTTACTACTCTCTACCGCATTTACTTATATCGTAGTCAAATACTACTTCTAATATTCTCGCCCCATCAATTCCGCTTCAAGTATATCTCGCAAGTTATCAACACTTTCATCAATGTATTCTAATATCGATGTAATACTGGCATGCCCTAATAGCCTTTTCACAACATGCAGATTACGCTCTGGTGATTGCATCATAAGATAAAAATAGCGACATATTCCTCTACCAACTCCCTGAAGCGCCCCCACCACCACTCGAACCACCGCCACCACCGCTAGAAGAACTAGAAGAGCTTGATGAACTTGATGAACTTGATGAATAAGACGAACTCGAATAACCACCAGAGCCTGAATAACCACTACGTCTACGAATACGTTTTGAATATGGCAGTTGATTAAACGGTGAACCAAACGGACTAGCGACACAAATCGCTTTCCATTCTTTTCGTTGTTGCCGATAAATTGGAAATAACAGGTTGATAATACCAAATAAAACCACTAATACGATAAAATTACATAATAATGACAATATGGCTATTATCACTAAAACAAAATTATCAATAATACCATCAAGAAAGACTTGTGTATAAAACATCGCCGCCGCAAAACAGAGTGTCATGGGGAAAAATAACGTTGAAAATGTAGGAAAATAGTACGAATATTGCAGATAATTTTTCAACTGTTTACGTTGCTTTATACTTAACTTACCTTTTTGGTCTGCTGGATTTTTCTTTTTTCTTCCTCTAGGCGCTAATAATTGATTAATTTTGGTTTTTATTTTTCGCGTCGAGAATATCAACTGAAAACAATAAACACCGCCTAATATTACCAAATAAATTAGGATAAAATGTGTGTGGAATATTTTAAGTGTATTAGTATTTATCTGTGAGTTAGTGAAACTTATTGGTTCATGATTAACGGCTTGAATAGCCTTTTTAACCCCTTGTTCGATGCCTGAATAATAATTATTTGAACGAAAAAATGGCAACATTTCATTGCGAATAATTCGTCCTGCCAGTACATCAGTTAATGCTCCCTCATAGCCATACCCGACTTCAAAACGAACATTACGATCATTAATTGCCACCACGAGCAATAATCCATTATCTTTCCCTTTTCTACCTATCTTCCATTGATTAAAAACACGAAAAGCAAAGGATTCGATGGTTTCTTTCCCTGTCGTTGGAACGATATAGACAACAAATTGTGATCCATCATTACGACTATTTTCGAAGTTAACCAATAAAGTATTTAACGCTTTGAATTGTTGTGCAGTCAATAAATTTGCACTATCAATCACTCTATCTGTTTTTAGTTGAGGAATATCATTCGCCGATGCACTCACTATCACGCTAAAGCTAAATAAGAACAATGAGAATAAGAATAAAACCTTACGTATCATGAGGCAAAGTCCACCACTGGTGTTACTTTTATTTCCTGTTCACTCTCAACAGTGAAATTGACTTTTTTATCATATCCCATAACGATAGCTATGAAGTTATAAGGAAACTGTCTAATCTGAGTATTATAATGACGAACTGCCTCGATATATCGCCCTCTAGCAACAGAGATACGATTTTCGGCTCCCTCTAATTGCACCATTAGATCTTGATATAATGTGTTAGCTTTCAAGTCAGGATATCTTTCTGAAATAGCTAAAAGACGTGATAAAGATTTGCCCAAATCATCCTGTGCTTTTTGATAACTGGTAGCAAGTGTAGAATTTTCAAATAAACGCGTATTGACATTAATTTGTCCAACAGACGCTCTTGCCTTTACAACATCTTGTAATACTTGGCTTTCATAATTTGAGTACCCTTTAACTGTATTGACTAGATTAGGGATCAAATCTAAACGACGTTGATATTGATTTAATAATTCTGATGCCGCCGCAGTAACTAACTCGTCATTCTTCTGGATTTTATTATAAGAATTAATCAATACAACAAAAATAATGATAAGAAGCAAAACCAAACCAACGACTAACTTACGCATAAAATATCCTTTTATTGGTGAGCTTTTAGTTCTATGACAGCAATAAATTTATCATTTTTATCAACTAAAAAAAATCATTTAATATTATTACCCATTTTTTATTGTGGTTACTATTTTTAGTCGATCTTTTCTTCAGTATTTTTCAACAATACTCCTATCTTCTTAATGAAATAGAATATTCACTCAATATATTTATTTTTTGCACAACAAAATAATTATTACCTTAAGATAAGGTATTGCCATCAGAGTAAAATCACTTTTATCTTTTTTAAAGAATGATCTGATTTTCTAATACAGAAGAATTAATACTATCTCATTGCTATCTTAGTCATTTATCTTAACTACCAATGAGCATAAAAATAAATTAAGATAGACAAAATGTGTTCTCAACCACATGTTTTTTCAACCATTTAACATAGTATTATTAGTATTAACCTAAAAGAGACACGCTCATCTCGTTAATTTAAGAGAACGCTTTATGAACCTTTTTTTCCAAAATAGCTTAGCCTTTCCTAGCATTATCTTTAGTGCCTTACTTATTATTATCCTCTTTTATTGGCTATGTGCTGCTTTTGGACTATTAGATATCGATTTATTTAATATCGATAGCGAATTAGATGTCGATGCGACGGGCCTTGCGGGTTGGCTAACTAAATTAGGGCTTGCCGGCATTCCGGTAACCATTATATTAACCTTCTTCACTTTGTTCGGCTGGTTTATTAGTTACTTTTGCGTACATTGGTTTATTCGTTTTATTGAAACAGATTTATTGCGTTATGTTATCGGCTTTATTGCTTTTATTATCATCAGCTTTGTTTCTCTTAATTTAACAGCGCTATGCTTAAAACCAATCCGCAATAAGCTCATTTCTCGTAGCAAACCTAAATCAGTTCACCAACTAGTAGGAAAATTTGCTGTAGTACGCTCCGAATATGTCACAGAAAATAAAGGTGAAGCCCTATTAGAAGATGGTGGTGCCGGTTTAATTTTACAGATCAGAGCGCCAGCAACAGAAAATATTAAACGAGGGGATAGCGTAATTATTATTAGTTATGACGCGCCTACTCATAGTTATCAAGTCGTAACGGAAGATGAATTTCACCGCTAATGATAAATTCGGTGAAAGGAAAATAAGTTAACAGACACATTAAGATTAAAAATGACGACATCGTCTGAACCTATGGAGAAAAATGTATGGATTTGGCTTTCGTTATGCCTTTCTTAACAATTATTGGCTGTGTGATCTTAGTTATTTTAGGACTCTTTGGTTTATTCAAAGCGTTTTATATTAAGGTTCCACAAGGTACAGCATTAATTGTTAACGACATGACATCACAACCTAAAGTTCATTTTACTGGGGCTTTAGTTTATCCGGTTATCTACAAAAAAGAGTTTATGCGTATTTCGCTTTTAACCTTAGAAGTCGATCGCCGTGGTAAAGATGGATTAATTTGCCAAGATAATTTACGTGCAGATATTACTGTCGCCTTCTACCTGCGTGTTAATGAAACAACGGAAGATGTATTAAAAGTCGCTAAAGCGATTGGTGTAGATAGAGCATCAGATCATCAAGCCGTGAGTACATTATTTAGTGCTAAATTCTCTGAAGCCTTAAAAACCGTCGGCAAACAATTTGAGTTATCGAAATTATTTGAAGATAGACAAAATTTCCGTGATCGTATTGTTGATGTGATTGGTAAAGATCTCAATGGTTATGCGTTAGAAGATGTGGCCATCGACTATTTAGAGCAAACACCTAAATCAGCCCTTGATCCAAATAATATTTTTGATTCAGAAGGTATTCGCAAAATTACCGAAATTACTGCAATACATAATATCGAAACGAATCAAAAAGAGCGTGACCAAGAGTTAGCGATTCAAAAGAAAAATGTTGAAACTCGCGAAGCAAGTCTGGCTTTAGAGCGCCAACAAGCAGATGCAGAAGCTCGCCAACAGCGTGAAATTGATAATATCCGTGCCCGTGAAAGTTCAGAAACCTTACGAGTACAAGAAGAAGAGCGTCTAAAAGCAGAGCAAGCTCGCATTCAAACTCAGCAAGAAATTGAAATACGAGAAGAAAACCGTATGCGTGAAGTCGAAGTCGCGCAACAAAACCGCACCAGAGCGGTAGCTATCGAGCAAGAGCGTGTTAATCGTGCCCGTGAATTAGAAATTGTCGCTCGTGAGCGAGAAGTTGAACTACAACGTATTGAAAAAGAAAAAGCGTTAGAAGAAGAGCGCAAAAATATTTCAAATGTGATCCGCGAGCGTGTTGCTGTTGAAAAAACGGTCGCACAAGAAGAAGAGCGAATTAAAGAAGTACGTGAAGTCTCAGAAGCTGAGCGTATGCGCCAAGTGACGGTGATTAATGCGCAAGCTGAAGCCGAAGAATCTTTAGTACGCCAAGTGAAAAAAGCCGAAGCGGATGAATCAAGTGCAAAACATAAAGCTGAAGAAATCAGCACCATGGCAAAAGCAGAATTAGAAGCCTCTGTGAAACAAGCTGAAGCGAAAAAACGCTTAGCTGAAGGGATCGAAGCTGAACACGCAGCATTAGGCCTTGCCGAAGCACGTGTTCGTCAAGCAACTGCCGAAGCAGAAGAAAAAGAAGGTTTAGTACAAGCCAATATCACAGCGGAACAGCTATTGGCACAAGCGCGTGGCTTGAAAGAAAAAGGCTTAAGCGAAGCGCAAGTCATGGAAGCAAAAGCACAAGCGCAACAACAACAAGGTTTTGCTGAAGCGAAAATTCTTGAAGAGAAATTAGCAGCTCAAGCTCGCGGTGAAGAGCAACAAGCGAATGCCAAAGAAAAACTGGGTCTTGCTGATGCGAAAATTCTTGAAGAAAAACTGGCTGCTCAAGCGCGTGGTGAAGGTCAATTAGGTTCAGCACAAGCAGAAGTGATCCGCCAACGTCTGAAAGCAGAAGCTGACGGTTTAACAGATAAATTCAAGTCAATGGATCACCTCAGTGATACTGCTCGTGCTCATGAAGAGTTCCGTATGCGCCTTGAAAAACAATTTGAACAAGCCATGGCTTCTATTGAAGCAAATAAAGAGATTGCTCGTGAGCAAGCGGATGTATTAGCAGCAGCACTGAGCAAAACGAATATTGAAATTGTCGGTGGTGATGGCAACTTCTTTAATACCTTCTCGAAAGCACTGAGCTTAGGTAAAGCGGTTGATGGTTTTATGGATAAAAGTAGCTTTGCCAAAGAGAACGTTGAGAAATTGATTAATCGTACTCAGCAAGATAAAAAATTAGATGTTGCTTCACTGCTAAAAAATCCAGAAGTTCAAGAATTAATTAATGGATTTATGGCGACTAAAGGTGCGGGTCAACTGATCAAAGAAGTCACAGCAAAATCAGACACCCCAAAAGAAGATTAATATCGCTCTAAAAGGAGAGGAAAAGACATAGAGAAATTCTCTATGTCTTTTCGATTGTTTCTATCGTTTAAGCCAAGGAAATCCGTTATACCATGTCTGATATTCATGATACGAATCGCGAACAGGAAATACTTGATAGCGCTGTTGCACAAGGTGGCGCATATGAAATATTGCGTAAACGCCTTACCGAGCAAGGTCAGCAGTTACATGTAAAAGCCACTGAACTCAATCAGCATCGATTAGCTGAATTTGGTCAAAGCCAAATGGATATCATTGGCCGTATTCGTATTCGAACAGAGAATAATTGCCAAGCAAGAGATATTGTTCGCGTTGGTGAATGGTTACTATTTGGTTATAACGTTTTCCTCGGTTTAAAACGAGAAACGCATCTTGAAGATGTTTTTTCACTTTATCGCTTAATTGATAATGATGGCGAGTTTGATGTTGAAGCGGTTGCTTATGAAGGCACTTTTTTAAATGATAATCGCTTTATCCAAGATTTTACCGAGCTATACACTTACTATAAAAATACGCAACTACTACAGCTAGTTGAGCGTGATGGTAAATTACTCGCTAGTTTTCAAATTGGCGATCGTATTACAGATGTACGCGTCTTCCGTTGGTCGATATCCAGTGACAAACAACGTATTGAATATATTGATAATCGTGGCGAACGCGATATAGCACTCCCCCCTGCTTACGATTTTGATTGGATAAAAACACAACGTGAAGATACGGTAAATGGGCGTTTTCCTCATATCAACATTTTAGATACAGTCTTTGTAGAAACCACCGGTGGCGATTTGACTGTCAAATGTGAAAACAATACCGAAGATGGTTTAGGAATTTATCGTGAAGCGGTCTTAGATAAAAACCAGTCCCTTGATGATGCACAAATTGAATATGCACAAACTGGCAGTTTAATTTTATTAAAAGTGCTTCCTTACCGCGAAGAGAATTGGCGTTATTTAGTCTATAACACACTAACACAAAGTGTTCAGCGTATTGATGCCATTGGGCAAGCTTGTGTGCAACTTCCGGAAGATCACGGTATCATTTTTCCCGGCGGCTACTATCTACAAAATGGCGATTACAAAACCTTTGATCAACCAATGGAAGGTATGTATTTTCGTCGTTTGCGTCGTTCACCTAACGGTGAAGATGTGCTGTATGTCTTCTATTCACCGACACAAGGTCGTCTCGCGCTATTTAATTACAATATGATTGAGCGTAAATTGGCGACACCATTGGTCGGTCATGGCTATGCCATGCTAGAAGATGGCAAAATGGTGCTATTTGAAGGGGAAGGCGAAGAAGCTACCCGTGTTCACCCGATGCAAGTTTGGCAAACGCCCTTCTATTCTGAAGAATTTGCCGATAAACAACCGCCACGAAACGGCTTTTATGGGCGTATTGGTAATGCCGATTTAGTTCGCGGGATCTCAGAAATTTTACATGTCGCTAAAGAAATTGAAGGTAGCCAAGTTTCCATCGCTCGTTATGAGCAACTTAGCCAACAACCAAAAAGCTTATTAGATCTCTATTACTGGTTTAATGATGAACACTGTCTAGGTATTGGCCCCTTACTAAAAGAGATCGCTCAAACAAGTGAATTAGTGCTTGATGAATATGAAAAAGTCGAAAGTATTCGTCAACAATCAGCGAAATCAATGCAAGAAGCGATCAACCGTCAGAAATCTCTGTTATCACTGACACTGCCTGATAGTTGGACCGATATTCAACAATTTGTTGATAGTTTAAATTCGCTCAATACACACCATGGACACCTTATTTCTTTGCGTGAATTCCGTTATATGGATTTAACGCAATTAAATAAAATGGAAACGGAAATAACCGAGGCACAGCAACGTGTTTCGCAAGCCACAGCCCAATTTCTTGCCAGCGACAAAGCGCTACAGCCTTTTAAAACACAGCTTACTACTTTTGAACAACAGATAGAAAAAGCACAAAACAGTGCTCAGCTTGATGTACCAATGAATGAGATGGCGCAGATGTCAGAAGATTTAGACATGCTGTCAAATCTGATGGCATCACTCACCTTTGAGGATGTGACGCAACAAACACAGATTATTGATGCCATCTCCCAAATTTATGCACAACTCAATCAATCACGAGCTCGCTTACAGCAAAAAAGAAAATCACAAAGTAGCGTAGAAACCGTCGCTCAATTTGGTGCGCAATTCCGCCTATTTAGTCAGGGGATCACCAATGCTTTATCACTGGCAACAGATCCGGAACGTTGTGAAGAGCAGCTTTCACGATTGCTAGTACAGCTAGAAGAATTAGAAAGCCAATTTAGTCAGCATGATGAATTTCTTGATGATATCTTGTCAAAACGAGAAGAGTTATTAGAGACTTTTGAGGCGCATAAACAATCGTTACTTGATGATCGTCAACGTCGTTCACAAAGCTTATTAACTGCTGCTAATCGTCTCTTAGAAAATCTGCAACGTAGAACAACTCGGTTGCAATCACAAGATGAATTAAATGCTTTTTTTGCCTCTGATCCTTTAGCATTAAAAACACGTGAAATCATTGAAAAACTAAGAGAAATCAATGACAACGTTAAAGCAGATGATATTGATGCCCGTCTTAAATCGTCTCGTGATCAAGCCATCCGTATCTTACGTGATAAAACGGATATCTTTGAAGAGGGTGGCAATGTTATTAAATTGGGCCCTCGTCACCGTTTTAGTGTTAATACACAAGAGCTAGATCTTACTATTTTACCGAAAGAAGATAAGCTTTGGTTATATCTAACCGGTACCGATTTCCAAGAGCCAATCGACCATCCAGAGCTTGAAACACTGCGCCCTTACTGGAATGCGACATTAAGTTCAGAATCTGAAACGGTGTATCGTGCGGAATATCTCGCCTATTCAATTATCTATGCTGCATCAAAACGTCAAGATGGATTAACCCTAGAAATCTTAAAAGAAGCACTGAGTGTACCTGAAAAATTAGAAAAGTTAGTACGTGATTTCGCAACACCTCGCTATAAAGAAGGCTATGAAAAAGGGATCCACGATCATGATGCTATCGCCATTCTAAAGAAACTTCTACCTGTAGGTGAAAGTGCTGATCTGCTTCGTTATAACCCAACAGCACGGGCAATTGCTGCTATTTTCTGGGAAAAAGTACAAACTAATGAATACCCAGCATTATGGCCAGAGCGCGCACGAACGGCAGTGAATATTCAACAACTGTTTCATAATGATGATGCATTAATTGATTTACAGGCAGAAATAGAAGCGGATATCCGCCTATTCCTTACTGATAATCCGATTAAATGTGGATCTTATGTTCCGATCCAAGCCGCTGAATATTTAAGTTTTGCACTAGCAAGAACACCAATAGAATTGGTTTACAGTAAATATGCCAAAGAGCTCGTTGTTGCCTTACAAAACCGATTAGAAGCCGCTCATATGTGGATTGATTTTAATCGTTCACAACAAAATTTAGCCTCACGTTATGCACAACGTTGGGCATTGATTCAAAATTGGCTACAAGGATTGTGCTCTCAAGCCGATTATGCTCATCTAACCCCTTATATTCCGGGGGCAATTGCCATTATTATGTTAGATAAAATCGCCTCTGCACGTTATAGCGAGGTTGATTTATACTTTAAGGTAAACGGATTATTAGGTGAGCATCCTACTATTGAAAATCAAACACTTTCATTGAGTTTAGATGATTATTTCAGTCGTATGCGCGGACAGCGTAAAACCTTTATTCCCGCCTTTAATCATTATCTGACTTTACGACAAAAAATTGTTCTTGAAGAGCGCCAGCGTTTAAAACTGGATGAGTTTAAAGCAAAACCTCTCAGTTCATTTGTGCGTAATAAACTGATTAACGATGTCTATTTACCAATTATTGGTGACAATATGGCAAAACAGATCGGTGCATTAGGTGAAGGGAAACGCACTGACTTGATGGGATTATTATTAATGATCTCCCCACCAGGTTACGGTAAAACGACCTTAATGGAATATGTAGCCGATCGTTTGGGACTGATCTTTATGAAAATAAATGGCCCTGCTTTAGGTCATAATGTTTTGTCATTAGATCCCGAACAAGCGCCAAACGCAACAGCAAAACAAGAGCTAGAAAAACTCAATCTTGCCCTTGAGATGGGCAATAATGTGATGTTGTATGTTGATGATATTCAGCATACACACCCTGAATTCCTACAAAAATTTATCTCGCTATGTGATGGCACACGCCGTATTGAAGGGGTTTGGAAAGGGAAAACCCGAACCTATGATATGCGTGGTAAAAAATTCTGTGTGGTGATGGCCGGTAACCCTTATACCGAGTCTGGTGAACTATTTAAGATCCCTGATATGTTAGCTAACCGTGCTGATATCTATAATCTTGGTGAGGTATTAGGAGGAATGGATGACGCCTTTGCACTCAGTTATATTGAAAATAGCTTAACCTCTAACTCAGTTCTTGCTCCCCTTGCTTTACGTGATCTAAACGATCTCTATCTTTTGGTTGATAAAGCCATGGGTAAATCAGTTTCAACCAATTCCCTCAGTTATCCTTATTCGGATGCGGAAATTAATGAAATTGTGATGGTATTAAAACATCTAATTACTTTGCGTGATGTGATTTTAAAAGTAAATCAACAATATATAGCAAGTGCCGCACAATCCGATAAATATCGTACTGAGCCTGCATTCCGCTTACAAGGCAGTTATCGCAATATGAACAAATTAAGCGAAAAAGTCTCTGCGGTTATGAATGAGAAAGAAATTGAACGCTTACTCGACGATCACTATCTTGGCGAAGCCCAATTACTCACAACGGGTGCTGAAGAGAACTTATTAAAACTGGCGGAAATACGTGGCACATTAACCGAACAAGATGCTATTCGTTGGCAGCAAATCAAAAAAGATTTTATGCGTAACAAAGCATTAGGTGGCGATAATGCTGATATTGGCGATCGCGTAGTGTCACAGTTGGCGAATTTAGTAGAAAGTGTGCAGAGTTTGCGCTAAAGAGATAAATTAACCTTATTTAGCTCACTTATTTTAGTGGGCTAAATAGGGCATAGATAATGGTTTATAAATTGAGCAACCCACTCCAAAAATCATTGATTAATTGGAATACTACAACCCATGTACAATCATTACTAACAATCTTTCTCATGTTTCCATGTTCACGATATACATCTGTTCAAGATTAGTGAACAAGGGAATATCGTGAACAGAATATGGTTAAATATTTTTACAATTAATATTGTATGGTCTTAAAAATAAAAATGTATACATAATATAAACATTATTAATGTTAATTTTATTTGCTACATAATAAATGCCTTTATTATTAACAATAAATAAAAATTTAATTTAACAATCCATTGCATTAAATACATAAAATACATATCTACTCATATATTGAAATAAAAGAAACAACTTAAATATCAATATGGATTTACTATTTATAAATTTATGAGATCTCTATCTAAAGATAAATAGTTAGCTTAGAACAAGGTATTTAAAAATGATATAATTAAAAATCGCTATACACCAACCATATAG
>NZ_BAABMO010000048.1:0-20633 GCF_054767435.1 Proteus sp. MB838 | reverse complement strand
CAAAGCAATACCCCCCACTGTAACGATGTGGTTGGCATTTTTTGCCAATCGGCAAAACATAACGAGCCGACTAACACAACCACCACCGCCCGATATAAAACCAAGAGAATGCGTGATGTTGAGGAAGTGGATGCATTTCCATTAATCGTTTATAGCCTACCTGTCCTATGGCGAAGAAAATATTGGCTAACTGAACCAATAATAATCCCAGCCAGAAGTCATCACTAAGATGATCATAACGAATAATGGCCGCCCCTAATACCGCCAGTAGTGCGCTAAAGGCATAGCCCCAACGTAAACGTTGTCTTTCAAGTAGATCATAAATTAAGGTGACATAAAGTGGTGTTAATACAGTAAAGAGTAAAAACTCAGCTACGGTTAAATAGTTATAAGCGTGGAACACAAACAGGTACATAATACCCAATTGGCATGCGCCTACTCCCATATACAATAAAATCACTTTAAGGCGAATGCCTTTCCAACGTAGGAAAGGCAAAAAGACGATGGCAGCTAACACCACTCTAATCAATACTGAGATCCAACTATCAACCTGACCTGCGAGATATTCACCAATCAGACTAAAAGAAGCCGCCCATAACAACGTTGTAATAACCAGTAGCCACATAATTAACTGTCTTTCTCAACTAACAGCGCTTCCATTAAATCTAATTCATGAAGCAAAAGTTGTAGTGTTTCGTTACTAATTTTACGCGTTGCACGTAAGTGATAAAGCTCACCACGCTCTGCACGCAATGCCGTTAGGCGAAAACGTCTTTCCAGATCTTCCACCAACATATTGTGCATCATCTCGTCCTGATCCGCGGTACGTCGTCTTAAATAACCGGCAACTCGAGAAGCTACTTCATTAATTTCTTCCGCATCAAGTTGCTCTTCTGCACTTGCAGCTAAACGCTCTTCCATCTTATTGAGGCTAACAATAGCGACTTCTGCCATGACTTTCTTGGCATAACGTACTTCATTTTTATCCGCTTCTTTATCGGTAGCTTTAATCCCTTTTAGTAAGAAAGGTAATGAAATAATACCGACCAAAATGGATAACAGGATCACCCCTGCCGCAATAAAGATTATCTGATAGCGCCCAGGGAAAGTACTGCCATCAGTTAAAAATAGCGGTATAGAGAGCGCACCGGCTAAGGTGATAGCACCACGTACCCCAGCAAAAGAAGATAGCCATAATTCTCTCGTCGTATAAGTGGCAAAATCAAGGGGATGCTTTTTCATAAAGAGATGGCTGATTTTCTTCATTAGCCATAACCATGTAAAACGTAAAATCAGTAACGCAAAATAGATAACAAAGACGGCGGCAAACAGCATCCATACTTCAACTTCAGGATCAAGATCAGCTTGAATAACCGAGCTTGTCCAAATAACAGGAAGCTGTAAACCCAGCATAATAAAGACCAGTCCGTTAAAGACAAACTCTAACATTGACCAGACACTATCTGCACGCAAGCGCATCGCCAATGGTGCATTGCGGATCACACCTGATTTACTGATAGTCATACCTGCGGCCACGGCAGCAAGGATCCCGGAAAAGCCAATATGTTCAGCAATCAAATAAGAAGCAAAAGGCAACAGCAACATAAAGACAATTTGAGTGGCAGGATCATCACCACTCCAACGGCTCATCAATCGCAGAGATTTACTATAGACTAACGTTACCGCAATACCCGCTAATAAACCGCCTATTGCCACTTTAAAAAACTCAAAGGTTGCGCCACCCACGGTAAATATCATCGTGCCCATAGCCACAGCAACGGCAAATTTTAGCGCCACCAGACCCGAAGCATCATTCATTAAGGCTTCGCCTTCTAAAACCCCCATGATCCGCTTCGGTATTCGCCCCTTACCGACAATGGAGGATAATGCCACCGCATCAGTTGGCGAGAGAACAGCGGCGAGCGCAAAAGCAGAAATAAGTGGAATACTAGGCATTATCCAGTAAATAAGGTAACCAATACCTACTACTGTCACCATCACCAAAACCAGCACAAGGATAAAGATCTCTCGACCATTTTGGATAAATTCACGTGTGGGGGTTTTCCATCCATCAACAAAAAGTAAAGGAGGGATCAGTAAAACTAAGAAGAGTTCAGGATCAAAGGTGACATGTAAACCAAACTGAGGCCAAGCCAAAAGTGCCCCGATCACAATCTGGATTAATGGTAATGGAATGCGAAAAGGAATAACTTTGGTAATGACGCCTGAAACAGAAACTACCAATATTAAAATTAAAATAGTAAAGAAAATTTCCATGCTACCCTTACATGCTTATTTTTATCTAAGAATCTGCCATCTTTCCTGATATGAAAAGAACCCTTGCTGAATGATAAAGAAACGCATCATAAAAGTTTATCTACCATGCCTATCTTTACCTTTCCTATTTTAAACTGAACCCACATCGACTAATGAAGAATGATATAAAATTAAGATTAATCGTATCTTACAAAAAAGCTAACATATTAATGCATAGTGTTATCTATTAACGGCATCAGAAAGAGAAAAAGTATGCTGTTATTGCTGTTTTCTGTTCTAGTCATACTCTTAAGAGGATCAAAAAGTAAAATAGGCTCTATCATTGAAAAATGAAAACAGCGTCAAGCCCCCACAGAGTTATTCGATATTTTTTAGCTGAGCCATCATCACAACATCACAATATTTACCTTCTCTGAAGGCTGCATTACGACGAATGCCTTCCACTTCAAAACCTAATTTTTTATACAAATGAAGGCCTCTTTCATTATCAGCATAAACTTCTAGCTCGATACGTGTTGCAGCCAACCAATTAAAAGCATAATCAATTGCCGTATTAATGAGTGCTTTACCTATACCTTTTCCTGAAAACTCAGCACCAACACCAATACCAAAGCTGACGATATGACGACGACGAGGATGATTGTCGATGATCAACGCTAAATGACCTGCGATTTGACCGTCAAAAGAAGCAACAAAATGTGGAATATTTTGTTCAGAAAATTCAATTAGCCTTTTTTTCCACATAGTGACTGATGGATAAGGGAACTGACAAGTACAAATATATAAGTCTGGATGTGTATACAATTGCTGTATTGCTATAGCATCTTCAGGCTCACCATGTCGTATTTCTATCTGATGCATTTATTTTACCAAAAAATTAACAATGAGTCTTAACCTCGACAATAGCGAATAAAACTAGATAAATAAATAGCAAAAAAGCGGAATAAAAATATATTCCGCTTTTTATGTTTAAACCTGATGATTTTAATTAAATTGCCCAGTGTCCGGCATAAAATGCCACTAAAGCAATAGCAATTAGAACTGTACCAATATTAAGTTTACGCCACTCACCGGCAAAAATACGGCCAATCACTAAACAGCCAAAACCCAACATAATGCCTGTAACAATATTACACGTTAATACGATAAATACCGCGCACACCATACCTGACATCGCATCGACAAAATCACTAAAATCTAACTTAGTGACATTACCTAACATCAATAAACCCACATACATTAATGCAGGCGCTGTCGCATAGGGGGGAACTAAATAAGATAGTGGTGATAAAAAGAGGATCAATAAAAAGAGAATACCGACCACAGTTGCGGTGAGCCCTGTTTTACCACCAGCTGCAGTACCCGCTGCGGACTCAACATATACTGCTGCAGGTGCTGCACCAATTGCCCCAGCAAATATACTGCTCACGGAATCAGAAGTTAACGCTTTACCACCATTGATAATTTGTCCTCGTTTATCAAGTAAATTAGCTTGTCCCGCCACTGCGCGAATGGTTCCTGTCGCATCAAAAATAGCCGTCATCACTAAAGCTAATACACTAGGTAAAACAAGTGGTTGTAATGCGCCTTTAATATCCATGGCAAATAATAGTGCAAGGCCCTCTTCGCCTAATTGTGGCATTTTAAAGAACCCTTGGTATTTCACGTTAGGATCAAAAATCAATCCAATAATCGAAATCGCAATAATGACTAATAACACACCACCGGGAACTTTACGTTTTTCTAGACCAAAAATAGCAGCAAGACCGGCCAATGACATTAATACTGAAAAAGAAGTAAATTCTCCCATCGCAACAGGTAATCCGGCTAATGGATTTTTCACCACCAACCCAACACTATTGGCTGCGATCAAAAGTAAAAATAGCCCGATACCAATACCGGCGCCATGAGCGATACCAATCGGAATATTTTTTAAGATCCACGTTCTGATCCCTGTTAAAGAAAATAGGGTAAATAGGCACCCCATCAAAAACACCGCCCCCAAAGCAACAGGTACAGAGATATGTTGACCAAGTACCAAACTAAAGGCGGTAAATGCCGTTAATGAAATGGCACAACCAATCGCCATAGGTAGATTTGCCCACAATCCCATTAACAGAGAACCAAATCCTGCCACTAAACAGGTTGCGATAAATACCGCCGTGTGGGGGAACCCCGCTTGCCCTAGCATACTGGGTACGACAATAACGGAATAGACCATCGCCAAAAAGGTTGTTAAACCAGCGATCATCTCTTTACGAACCGTAGTGCCCCGGGCGGTAAGCTTAAAATAATTATCCAGTTTACCTGTGGTTGCTGATTGATTAGCAGACATTACATTCCTCTGACATAAAAAACAGTTCACCCTCCCCAACGAAAACGATTACGTCTAAAATTATTATCATCTCTAATGGTAAAAAAACTATCAGAGGAGTGAAAAAGCAAACGTTTGTTTATTAATGTGGATAGAGTGAGAGAATTTGACGCAAACGATTATCTGGTGCTTTTAGGGTAAGAATCAAGAAAAAAAATACTTTTTTAGCAAAAATGTCATAAAAAGACATTCTAGTGTTCGCAGAAAAAAGAAAAGAGGAGAATAGTGATATATTTCTCCTCTGGTTAAACTGTTTTAGCAACGCAATCACCCTAAAAGGTGAAGCGTACTTATAATCAACTGTTTTTATTAATATCATTGATGTTTATATTAATAATGCTTGGTTTGATACTATAAATATTAATTAAATATTTCTTATGTTTTTATCATTTTTGAACTTACTGTTTTAACAGCATCTTCCCTTGTTTGGCGATAATATTGACTCAGTATTCATCACACTCTGATTGAAAAACATACACCTCCTTGAGATAAAACTAGATGAAAATAGTGCCATTTGGCAAATCTTTCTTATTTCATTTTATTATTTCTGGATTATTCTTAATAAATCACCAATAAAAACCTTTGAATAGTATGTATCGCATTGATTATTAAAATAAAGATAATAAAAGAAAAAATAATTGAATGGGTGATAAAACAGCAGGAAATTATTGTCTAATTTAATGAAAATAGCGCCCTCTTTTACCTACAATAAGGTAAAAAAGAGCATGCAATTATGATGTATGACGATTTAGAGTGTCGACATGCAAGTTAAAGCGATCCATCGTCGAAATTAAAAATAATCCCGTCATAACCACCAATAAAAAAGGTAACGCAGATGGAGAGATTTCAGACATAGCACCGGCTAAAATGGGACCAGAAAGATTACCAATGCCCCATAACATCGCCGCTGAAGCATTTGCTATCATTAGATCATTTCCTGAAAAGTATTGCCCAATTTGTACCAATGCGATGGTATAAATGGCTCCCGCCGTTGCACCAAGCACTAATAATAGTGGCCAAATAACTAAAGTATGTGGCATAGCAATGGGCAATAATAAGCTTGCTAATAATGTAATGACACCACAAATTCGGTATAGCCGTGTTCTATTCATATGATCAGCAAGCCAACCAAATGGCATTTGCATTATGGCATCTCCCGCCAAAATAGCACTGATCATCATCGCAGCAATCGCTTCACTATGACCAACACTTAGCCCATAAATAGGGAACATAGACAACACTGTGCCATCAAAAAATGCAAAAAAGATAATGCCACCACATATCGCAGGCGCCACTTTAATAAAACGAAGAATAGAAAAGTGCGACTCTTCTGAGTCTTTAGCTAATTTATCGCCCACTTTCTGATCCATCATTAAAAATAGCACGATAGAGATAATATGAAGCAGTACGCTGATTAAGATCGGCGTTTTATCAGCAACGCCATATAACGCAATAATTGAAGGGCCTAGCAACTGGCTGATAGTAAACACGGTCGTATAAATCGCTAAAATACGACCTCGCTTGTTATCCGGTACAAGTTCATTGATCCATGTCTCCCCCAAACAGATCATCACACCACTGGCAATCCCGGTGATTAGTCGTAATGGGAACAGGAATTCTAATGGCAAACTCCCCATTAAAGGCAATAGACTAATGGCTGATATAATCGTTGCTAATAACATCGCTAAACGTTTACCAAACCATTGCACAATATAGCGTGCAAAGGGTGAGATGATTAACATTCCCATTGCAGGTGCGGCTGAAATCAGACCAATAATAGATTCACTGATCCCCGCCAAGTTTAGCCGTAAAGCCACCATCGGAATAGTTAATCCAATAACAATCCCTATCACCGCAATACTGACTGTAATAGTAGTAATAGCAAAAAGCTCGGACTGACGATAATTTTGTTGCAACATATTATTTTGTTTCTACACGCTGTAGAAACCTCATCATAGTGAATATTGAATGAATGGAAAATATTGCCTTATTATAGGGGATAAGAAATAGATAAACATGCTTTAAAATATCGCCTGATACGCGCACCCTGTTCACAAAATATTGTCTAAATAGTCTGTGCTTTTCCCGTCTGTGAAGAATTGATGTTATCATCTACAGGAAATTATACTTTTAAACTGACAATATTTTGAATTGGCAATGAACCCACAATCACCGAAAAAGACAAACGAATACCTTGGTAATAAGGTTAAGCAGTTAAGACAATCTCGAAACTTGTCACTTAATGAGTTATCAAGAAAATCAGGCATATCTAAAGCGGCATTGTCCAAATTAGAGTCTGGCGATTCTAATCCTCGCATCGATACCTTAGAAGCTATCGCGATAGCCCTTGGATTTCCATTAGGTGATTTATTTAGTTTTACCCGCGAAGAATATCCTCGCTTAGAGCGACATAAGCCTATCGTTGGCGACTATGCACAAGAATTTAAATTCCGTATTGGCATCGGCAATATTACTGAAATTTGGCATATTGAGATGAAGCACGGGGCAATTATTAATAGCCCAGCCCATGCCGACGGCACCCAAGAGCATATTATGGTCTATTCTGGCAAACTGATGATGCGTTTTGCTAACGATGAAACCGTATTATTAGAAACCGGCGATTTTTACGCCTTTCATGGTAATGCGCCACACTCTTATATTTGTGTGGAAGGCCATATGCGTGCATCAGTTATCATGTCTAGCCCCAATCAACAACACTATCATCATCGTCCTTAAGACAAATACCCATTATATTTCACCGCCATTTAAACTATTATTCTAAGTATTATTAATAATGGCGGGGATAAATAGCATGGGTGCAGGCCACGAGCACGGTGATGTCAAAGCGCTACCTGAATCACGTCTGTTAATTGCTTTTGCATTAACAGGCTCTTTTATGGTGATTGAGTTTATTGGTGGCTACTTAACAGAAAGTTTAGCCTTGATTTCTGATGCAATGCATATGATGACAGATGCATTTGCACTCTTACTTGCTCTTATCGCGATCCACGCAGGTAGAAAAGCAGCAGATCTATTCAGAACTTATGGCTATGCTCGTTTTGAAATATTGGCTGCTGCGATGAATGCACTGATCTTAATGGCGGTGGCTTTTTATATTCTTTATGAGGCTTATCAACGACTCTCTTCCCCTCCTGACATTCAGTCTATGGGTATGCTTGTTGTGGCAATCGCCGGGCTTATCATTAATTTTATCTCAATGAAAATGCTCACCAGTGCAAAAGATGAAAGCTTAAACGTTAAAGGGGCTTATCTTGAAGTGTGGGCGGATATGTTAGGCTCAGTGGGCGTCATTATTGGAGCAGTAATTATTTGGCTAACCGGTTGGCAATTAGTTGATTCAATTATTGCGGTATTAATCGGCTTTATGGTCTTTCCGCGCACGTGGATCTTATTAAAAGAGTGCCTGAATATTTTATTAGAAGGCGTGCCTAAAGGCATTAATTTAACTGAGGTAACAGACACCATTAATAATACCGCAGGGGTGGCTAGCTCCCATGATTTGCATTTATGGGCACTGACGCAAAGCAAGTTGATCCTCAGTGGTCATATTGTCTATCAACCCAATGTAGATAGTGAAACATTACGACTTGCTATTGATAAGCAACTACGTGAACAATTTCATATCAATCATATTACCTTACAGATGGAAAGCGAGGATAAACAACATCTGGAAGATAATCATCATTAAATATTCAGGTTCTGGCTCTCTCGTGCCTAAAAAGAGCCAGAACAGTGCAATTAATTTAAATAACTTTCCATCTGTTCAAAAACGCGCAGATCATCACTAAAACGCACTTCTTTTACGTCCTCAAGTTTTTCCACTTGACTCACCATCTGCATTAAACGCTCATCTTTTTGTACTAATAACCAAATACGACTTTTATCGCTGTTTTTCATTGGTAAACATAAAATACCATCGACGTTAAATGCACGACGCGCAAATAGCCCACAAATATGGGTCATCACACCGGGATGGTTACGAACAATAAGTTCTAGTGCGATAGGTTGTGATTGTAGTGACATAAATTAAGCTCCTATCATCTCGATATTTGCCGCCCCCGGCGGAACCATTGGAAATACTTTTTCGTTAATATCAATCATGGCATGAATTAAACAAGGCCCAGGTTTAGCAATTGCCGCTTGTAACGCTGCCTGAGGATCTGCTTCTTGATTTAAATCACAAGTATCCAACCCAAATCCTTGAGCAATACGAATAAAATCCGTTTGATAAGGGTAGGCTGCGGCATAAATACGCTCATCAAAAAAGAGTGTTTGTTGTTGGTGTACTAACCCTAATGCTTGATTATTTATCAAAATAATCTTTACATCTAACTGATGCTCAGCGGCTGTTGCTAACTCCTGAATATTCATCATGATGCTACCATCCCCTGAAAAACAGAGGATCTTTTTATTTGGCTCTGCCAATGCGGCCCCTATCGCTGCCGGCAACCCAAATCCCATCGTCCCCAAGCCTCCTGATGTTAACCATTGGCGCGGTCGATTCAGTGGATAAGCTTGAGCAACCCACATCTGATGCTGCCCTACATCGGTGGTAATAATCGCTTCATCATCAACACAATTTGCCGCAGCAAGTACGATGCCGTAACCGCTAAGAATATTGTGTGAGTTTTTCATTTCTAAGGGATATTCTTGTTTTAAGGTATTAACTCTATCTATCCATTCGTTGCGCTGATTAATATTAATTAAAGGTAATAACAGCGACAGCACCGCTTTAGCATCTGCATGAATGGCAATATCAGGACGTTTGATCTTACTTATCTCTGCCCTATCAATATCAACATGGATGATCTTCGCATTGGGGCAAAACTTTTCTGCTTTACCAATTGCCCTATCATCAAATCGCGCCCCCAATACGATCAGCAGATCGGCTTCTTCTAAAATAAAGTTGGTACTCCGTGCCGCATGCATACCTAACACCCCTAAATATAGCGGGTGCGTTGGTGGCATTAAACCTAATCCCATTAACGTCATCGTGGTGGGTAAGCTATTTTTCTCTGCCAACTCAATCGCTTCTTTACACGCTTCAGAGCTAATAATACCGCCCCCTAAATAAAGCACAGGATTTTTCGCTTGGTTAATCATTTGCGCGGCTTGGATCACCAAATCGGTATTAAAGGCTGGAGCTGCATCTTTTTGTGGTATCGGTGGCAATTGATCTAAGGTGATAGTCGCTTGTTGAATATCTTTAGGTACATCAACCCATACAGGTCCAGGGCGACCTGACATTGCCAAACGAAACGCATCACAGATAATTTCCGGCAACTGTGCGATATCGCGGACTAAATAGTTGTGTTTGGTAATAGGAATAGACATCCCATAGGTATCAACTTCTTGAAACGCATCAGTCCCAATCATGGCAGAAGAGACTTGCCCCGTAATGCAAACCAAAGGAATTGAGTCTAATTTTGCATCAGCAATGGCTGTAACTAAGTTTGTCGCCCCCGGTCCACTTGAGGCAATACACACCGCAGGCTGACCATTTGCTCTAGCCATACCTTGGGCAATAAAACCCGCCCCTTGTTCATGACGTGTCAAAATATGGCGAATAGACTGACTTTGGCTTAATGCATCATACAAAGGAAGAGCGGCTCCGCCGGGGATCCCCGCAACCGTAGTGATACCTTGCCGTTCCAGTAAATAAACAATTAATTGCGCACCAGTGAAGGTTTTTCCTGTGGCATTATCTTGTTGAGCACCCATTGTTCTGTGTCCTTTTTACTAAGCCGGACTTTATGGGCGGTAGATATGAAAAACCCCGCCCGGTTAATACGCCGGCGGGGTTGCGAAACTGTGTTGATTCGGACCCGTTACGGCGCTTTGCCGACGACCACCACCACACGCACAACAACCACAGCCGCGATGTGCGCTGTTAGTCGTAGAGTTTGTAGTAGAGTAGTGATGATCATGGGTTACCTATCAATTAATGTAATGATGTGTTTGTCTGTTATCTGTATCTAAAAAAACATAACTTCTATAAATTAACAACCTTTTTTTTCAGTTTATTTTTTATCACCGCTCAAAACGAGAGCTAGATCACTTGTTAATCCAAGTAGTAACTCCGTGTTGTAACAGCATAAAAACCAGAAAAAAACACCAACCAAGAATAAAGAATCGACGCAATGCCATAGTATGGCTATCAGTTAAAACAATCTCGCCAACATCATGAAAGCGCTGCATAAAATTAAAAACAACGTTGCATACTGAAATACCCTATCCGGCATTTTAATTAATAGCCATTTTGATAGAGGAATAGAAATCAAAGAGCCAAGAAACAGCAACAATGCTAAATGAATATCGGTATGACCATCTTGCATATAAGCCAATGCAGAAGAGCCTGATAATAGGGTGGTTGTAAAAATCGAAGTACCTATCGCTTGTTTTATCGATAGATTGGCGTAACGCAATAATAAAGGTAACACCACCGCCTACCCCTGTGGCACCTAAAACAACACCTGCTGCAATCGCCGGCAATAACAGTGCCTTAATATTAAGAGGTGCTAATGGGGTTATCTGTTTAGCTATCACAGGTGAAGAGAAAAACATTCTTTGAATAAATAAAAAGAGAGAAAAAATAATGGCAGCAACCACCAACGCATTAATCCCCCACTCAACTTGCTGCTGATATTGCGCTAATGAACCTAAATAATTGACGAGTAAACTCGCTAAAAAAGTACTTGGCAACATAATGGCAAGGACTATCATGGCTCGTTTAAAGGGAATATTCCCCAAACGGAAATGCATATATGAGGATGTCACTTTCATCAACATTGAAAGTAAATTTGCGGTTGCCACCGCCATTAATGCATTCATACCAAAGAAATACGTTAATATAGGTAAAACAATAACACCACCACCTACCCCCGTTGTGCTAATAATTAAGCCAATCGCCGCACCAACAGCTAATATGGTGATAAATAACATTATTGATTTCCTTGCATTACAGCTTGTCGCCCTTTTAATAGCGCTTTTTCCGCTGAGCCTTTTGCCAGTGTCATATATTTAAAAAACAGCACATCAAAAGCGACCATTTGCAATACTTGCGGTGTGATCACCCCCAATTGTGAATGTTGCTCATCATAAAAATAAGGTAATGTGTAATTCGCTAAGCGCGTAGCTTCATCTTGCCCAAAACGTGTTAAAGCCACTGTGATACAGCCTTCTTGTTTTGCCGCTTTCAGCATTCGATTAATATCCGCAGTATTGCCTCTTGCAGTAACAGCAATCGCCAAATCATCCGCGGATAAATTCGCTGAATAAGCAAGTTGCGCATGGAGATCTGCACTAAATAAGGTGTTTTTATTCACTCGGATCAGTTTATGGAAGATATCGCTCGCAACGATCGCAGATGCGCCCACACCAAATAAAACGATCCGTTTAGCGCTGATCATTTTCTCAGCGAGTAGATCTATCGTCGCTGCATCCAGTAACGCTATCGAATCCTGAATGGCAGTAGTAAATAGATGTCCTGTTTTAGCAATAATCTGCTCAGTCGAGTCTGTTTTGGCTAAATTGGCATAAAGAATATCACTACTGCTTTTTTGTTGTTTTTCCTCTGAGAGATAATCAATTTTAAATTCAGGATAACCGCCATACCCCATTTGGCGGGAAAAACGGATAACAGAAGCACTACTGACACCGGCTTTTTGTGCCAATTCTGCGGCATTCATACTGGCAATATTATCGCTATTTTCTAATAAATAGTGGGCGAGACGTTGCTCTGTCCCTTTGCCTTGTAAGCGCAAATTTTCAAGTTTCTTAGTCAGTGTTGACATTCTATTATCCTTTTTCTTTTCTTCTTCTGACTTATTTTTCTGGATCGGTAAATCCGATTAATATACTGGCAATAAAACCGACAACCCAAGCCCCCAATACTGCGATAAGGAATTTGATGATCTGCCCATCCCCCACCAGTGGAATTAATGATAACCCAGCAGTACCAAATGGAATAATGATCCCAACCTGAAAATAAGCCATTAATGCACCACCCGCAGCCCCGCCAATACAACCTGCAATAAAGGGCTTACCTAAAGGTAAAGAGACACCAAATAATAAAGGCTCACCCACGCCGAAAATGCCGACAGGCAACGCACCCATTAACGTTTTCTTTAAGCGTTGGTTTTTAGTACGTAAATAAACCCAGAAACAAGAGCCTACTTGCCCCATTCCGCCCATTGCTAAAATAGGGAATAGGTAATTTAACCCAAAGGTATTTAAAATTTCAGTGTGGATCGGTATTAAACCTTGGTGTAGGCCGGTTAGTAATAAGAATAAGAAACTACCCCCTAACGCTGCACCTGTAACAACCGCACCGCCACCATGATTTAATAGTGATAAGGAGACGCCTTGCGCTAATAGTTGATTCAGATAATGACCAATAGGTTGGAATACCATAATCGCCACTAACGCAGAAACTAAAATAGTAACAAAGGGGGTTAAAATAAGATCAAGACTCTCTTTTACAATGCTGCGAAACCATAGCTCTAATTTTGAAGAGAATACCACCACCATTAAGACCGCGAAGATCCCACCACTATTAGGCTGTAATTTCTCACCAAATAATGTGATATCAGCCAGTCCCGGCATGGCTAATAATCCCGCCATAACAGCACCTATGGAGGTTGAAGCCCCTAACTCTTTAGCCGTATTTATACCTATCATAATAGAGAGATAAGCAAATACGGTGCTTCCGATCAGTTTAAATAGCTTAAAGAGTTCAGGAAACTGATCAACTAAGCCGGGTGCCACTAAACGAATAATATTAATTAGCCCATAATTAAACCACAGCCAATTAATGCTGGGATAGTAGGAACAAAAATAGCCGCCAACGTATTTAGCATACGGCGTATGGAAAACCCTTTTTTCACTGGTGTTGACGCAGGGGTTTCTTCGCTATTATCTGTGTTTTTTTGCATACGTTTATTCATGATTGAATAAACTTTGGCGGCCGTCCCCATTCCTACTATGACTTGATGTTGCTCGCCATTAAATACCACGCCTTTGACACCTTCGACTTGTTTTAATGCTTCGGTATTAAATAGCGAACTATCTTTTAAGATCAAACGAATACGGGTCATGCAATGTGTTAAGGTTGCGATATTGCTAAACCCACCAGCCTGTTTTTCTATTTCTGATGCTAAGGTGTCGAGATGTTCTATTTTATTAGCCATAATTGTGCCTGCTAGAGTTCAGAGGATTGACTGATATTGTTATTCATTAAATAGGGCTAACTGTTGTTGTAAAGAGTGGTAAGGATAGCGTTGTGTCATTTGCTCAACCTTCTCTACACTCAGATGAAGCTCATACATTAAAATGGCTTTTCGCGGATGATAATTAACCATTTTTAATAACTCCGCTGCTTTTTGTGTTGTGATCCCACACACTTCACTCACAATACCTTCAGCACGTCGCTGTAATTTTTCATTACTGGCCACCACATCGACCATCAGGTTTTTATGCACCTTACCTAAACGAGTCATTACACTGGTACTTAGCATACCTAAGATCATTTTTTGAGCCGTGCCACTTTTCATTCTTGTCGAGCCTGTTAACACTTCGGCGCCGACATCTGGCGCGATGGATAAATCGGCTATTTCACTCATCATACCTTTACCGCGGGTAGTAATTGAGAGCGTTAATGCATTGATCTGCTTTGCATACTGTAATGCAGCCACTGTAAATGGCGTGCGACCACTGGCAGCGATACCAATAACGACATCGTTAGAATTTACCTCACGGCGTTGCAACTCTTCGATAGCAGCTTGTTGATTATCTTCAATATTCTCAACGGCTTGAAGCATAGCATCATGCCCACCAGCAATAATGGCTTGTACCAGTGAGGGAGAAACGCCAAAAGTAGGCGGACATTCCGCGCTATCTAATACCGCTAATCGGCCACTTGTTCCTGCGCCGACATAAAAAATGCGTCCCCCTTGACGTAGACGTTCACAAATTTTGTCTACGGCTTTCGCGATTGCGGGTAATTCTTTCTTTACGGCATAGGCCACGGTGATATCGGCACTATTAATTAACGAAACTAACGCTAAGGTACTTAGCTCAGAAAATTGTGTGGTCTCTTGGTTACTTTCATTTTGAAGACATAAACTCAATGCATCATCTTTCATTGTAATAACCTTAATGAAATAGTATTTCAATTAAAATTACATCTAATGAAATTTTAATTCAATCTTATTGATGACTATTTTGTGAACAAAATCACAATACCGTAAAAACATTCAACTAAAAACAAACTTAACGCGATGTAAAAAAGATAACTTATTGATAATAAAGCTCTCCTGATTTTAAACAGGAGAGCTGTGAGAGGTATGGCTCATTGATGGCTATTTTGCTGAGCTTAAAAATTCGCTAAATTCTTCAATACTAGGATAAGAAGATTGAGTGCCTTTTCCTGTGACACTTAAACCCGAAAACATAACCGCTTTATTTAACGCTTCTTCAATATTGCCGGTATGCACATAGTAATGAGAAAAACAGCCAATAAAAGCATCTCCAGCACCGCTGGTATCAACGGCATTAACTTCAATGGCGGGGATATATTTCTCAATTTCCCCATTCACCCATAACGCCCCTTTTTCACCTAATGTAACAATGATATTTTTAAACCCTTTTTCGAGTAAAAAGTAGGCTGCTTCTCGAATTTCATCCAACGTATTAATTGGCATACCCGTTAAAATTTCCAGCTCTGTCTCATTGGGGACAAAAAAATCACATTGTGCGGCGATAGTGAGATCTAAAGCTTTCGATGCTGGTGCAGGGTTAAACAATACAGGGATATGATGTTTATTACCGAACTCAATCGCGTGATAGACCGTTTCAAGCGGGATTTCTAATTGCAGCACAATCATACGACATTTTTTTAAACTCACCGCGGCTCTATCGATATCTTCAGCAGATAGATGCTGATTCGCGCCTTTTACGATCAAAATACTATTGGATGATTGAGAGGTAACAAAAATAGGTGCAACACCGCTGGTGGTTCCGGGCACTTTTTCAACATAACGAGTATTAATACCATAAGACTCTAAATTCATGATGGTGTTATCTGCGAAAATATCATCTCCCACTTTGGTTAACATCATCACCTTAGAATTTAATTTTGCAGCGGCAACCGCTTGATTTGCCCCTTTCCCGCCGCAACCAATCTTAAATGCTGGCGCCTCAAGGGTTTCTCCCTCTTTTGGCATCCTATCTATATAGGTGATCAAATCCACCATATTTGAACCAATCACTGCAATATCCATAGTGCCCCTCTCACCCTAATGAAAAAGTTAAAATGTTAGAATAGTTACATTTAGATAGATATATAACAATATCATGTTATTTAAATATCATTTGTGATTGTTATCCCGTTAAAAGCTCACTATTATGTTGCCAAACTAACATGAGTGATAAATAACAATCTTCTCTTAAGGAAACGATTATGCGTCCATTAGCTAATTATATCGATCATACTCTACTTGCTGCAGATACAACTG
Organism: Proteus sp. MB838; assembly: GCF_054767435.1. Taxonomy (NCBI): domain Bacteria; kingdom Pseudomonadati; phylum Pseudomonadota; class Gammaproteobacteria; order Enterobacterales; family Morganellaceae; genus Proteus; species Proteus sp. MB838. The sequence goes on along the minus strand of NZ_BAABMO010000048.1, from coordinate 4,448 downwards.
AAGCACAAATCAAACAATTATGTGCTGAAGCTGTTGAACACGGTTTCTTCTCTGTGTGTATTAACACTTCTTATATCCCTTTAGCAAGAACTTGCCTAACCGGAAGTGATGTTAAAGTATGCTGTGTTATCGACTTCCCATTTGGTGCAGGCCTAACAGCAACCAAAGCATTTGAAGCGGCAGAAGCTATTCGCCAAGGTGCTCAAGAAGTCGATATGGTTATCAACATTGGCATGTTAAAAAGTGGTCGTTTTGATTTTGTAAAACAAGATATTGCCGCGGTAAAAGCCGCTTGCGGAAATACAACACTAAAAGTTATTCTAGAAACATGCCTATTAACTGACGACGAAGTACGTTTAGTTTGTGAAATGTGTTGCGAAGTCGGTGTTGATTTTGTTAAAACATCAACTGGATACAGTACAATGGGTGCCACAGAACACCATGTCGCTTTAATGCGTCAAACTGTCGGTGACAAAATGGGCGTAAAAGCGTCAGGTGGTGTACGTGATCGCCAAACAGCCTTAAAGATGATCAAAGCGGGGGCAACACGTATTGGTGCAAGTGCCAGTGTTGCGATTGTAACAGATTCAGATGCACCAGAATCAAATTACTAATAGCCTAGCGTATCGTTATATGGGATACGCTATTCGATAATAGAAGGATCCTTAGGTGATAGAGACCAAACAGCATGAACGTTTGCGTCGCCTTAGCGAATGCATAAAACGCTCAGGCCGCATCCATCTCAAAGATGCCGCGAGGATCCTTGAAGTATCTGAAATGACCATTCGTCGTGATCTCAGTTCAGATGTTGAAAACCCCTATCCGATGTCACTGCTTGGTGGCTATATTGTCGCGTTGGCACAACCTCATAGCAACCTAATCACATCGACTAGTGATATTATCACCCCGGATCAAACCCAAGAATTACACATTCCTAATCTTGCTGCGGGCATGGTGTCTGAAGGTGATGTACTATTTTTTGATAATGGCCAACTTATTCCGACATTAATTGAGCTTATTCCTGAGAGTTTACACTTTACTGGTATTTGTTATTCGCACCGCGTTTTTCTGGCATTAAGCCGAAAGAAAAATGCGACTGTACTACTGTGTGGTGGCGAATATCGCCCTAAAAGCGACTCATTTTATAATCCCCTCCAGCCTTGTTACCTTGATAACATAAATCCGAAAAAAGCCTTTATTTCCGCAGAGGGTGTCCACCTCGATTTTGGTGTTTCTTGCTACAACATCGATGATCTTCATATGAAGAGAAAAGCGATGGATAAATCGATTCGCAAGATCTTACTCACCAAATACCACGCCTTCGATGAAACCGCCACAGGCAATATGGGCGATTTAGCGCAATTTGATGTCGTGATCACCGATAGAAAATTAACAGATGATTACGAAGCCTATTGCCGAAAAAGCTCAGTTAAAATTATTTATTAACCCAAAAGAAAAATCTCACTGTTCCCTAATTTACTTTTTTTGGTAAACAGAAAGAAAAATCACGCTACTTTTTTAATTGCTAAAGTGAAAAAAAGTGATTACTATTCGCCTGATTTATTATTTTCCATTTCACAGAACTGCAAGGAGGTATCCCATGACAACAACAAATATGAATACTCTTTGCGGACAATCTCAAAAGTAATCCTTTCTTTTTACTGTCCGCCAATCACGTTATTTTTTATCCTTTACAATATATGGATTGGAATATGGACAAGTGTGTTCATTATTTATCTGATCGCGTTTGTTATATCGCCTCAGATAAAACTTGGATTGAAAGTAAAGCAATCCAACAACTAGTAACAACCGCTCAACTTCCTGAAATGGCTTATGTCACTGGCATGCCAGACTTACATCCCGGTCGTGGTTATCCCATTGGAGCGGCTTTTTTTCTGTTAACCGTTTTTACCCTGCTTTAGTCGGTAATGACATTGGCTGTGGTATGACACTGTTTCAAACAGAATTTAACCATAGCAAACTCAATTTAGATAAAATAGAAAAAAAATTGAGCGAAATGAGTGATATCGCGCCCATCGAATGGTTGATAGATAATTTACCTGCAGATATGCAAAATCATCCATTTGCTCACTCATTAGGCTCTATTGGTGGTGGAAATCACTTTGCTGAATTCCAACAAATTGACCAAGTTATTAATCAAGCATTGTTTACAAACAGTGGTATTAATAAAAAACAATTATTGCTATTGGTGCATAGTGGTTCACGTGGTTTAGGGCAATCTATTTTACGTGCTCACACAGAGCAATTTGGCCATCAAGGATTGGTCGCGAATACAGACGCTGCCAATGACTACTTACAAGCCCATGACCATGCTCTTAATTATGCTAAGCTCAATCGCCACTTGATTGGCCATAGAATGATGGAACAAATTCATACACAAGGAACGGTTATTACTGATGTTAACCATAATCTGGTAGAGCCTTGCGAATTATATAATCAACAGGGATGGTTACATCGCAAAGGGGCGACGCCCGCCCATCACGATATTGTGGTTATTCCTGGTTCACGTAGTGATCACAGTTATCTCGTTAAACCTATTATCTCTGAATTAAGCCTCCATTCTCTACCACATGGTGCGGGTAGAAAGTGGATGCGAACTGAGTGTAAAGGCCGTTTATCACATCGATTTACGCCATTACAGCTCTCACGCACAGCACTAGGTAGCCGTATTATTTGTGCTAATAAACAATTAATTTATGAGGAAGCGCCTCAATCGTATAAATCAATTGAAACTGTTATAGAAAGTATGAGGAGTCTTGGTTTAATTGAGGTTATCGCCCGCTTAAAACCGGTTATTACTTATAAAACCAGTGGGGAGATAGCATAATGTTATTACAATTTTCTTCAGCACAAGGCCCCGAAGAATGCTGTATAGCGGTAGAAAAAACATTGAATTATTTTCTAACCGTCACAGAGCAGCGGCAAGTTGATGTGATAATTCTTGAGCAAGAGCCATCTCGTTATGGTTTAAAGTCAGTATTAGTATCGCTTAAAGGTGCAGAGGCTAAAGCTATCGCACAACAATGGTCAGGCACTGTGCAATGGCAATGTACAAGTACTTTAAGACCTAAACATAAACGCAAAAATTGGTTTATCGGTATCGCTTATTTTGACCCACCACAAGAAATCCAAGACACCGAAATTTTATTTGAAACCATGCGTGCCAATGGCCCCGGAGGACAACATGTTAATAAAACGAGTTCAGCTGTCAGAGCGACGCATATTGCAACAGGCATTAGCGTCAAGATCCAGTCTCAGCGAAGCCAACATGCTAATAAAAAATTAGCGAAACAGCTTATTGCTTGGCATCTAAATCATTATCTATCCCAACAGCAAGCTTCATTTAATAACCAGCGGCACCTAGCTCATCACCGAGTGATCCGTGGTAATGCAACTCATTGTTTTTATGGACGTGAGTTTTTACCAATAACGAAATAACTCATATAAAACTAAAGCCACGTTATTAAATCGTGGCTTAACTGACTAATAAATCTAATAATTAAACCATCACTGTGATCTTAAATAATAAAATCGGTTATACATCTTAGTAGGTAGCGAAAATAAAACGCATCAGCGATGTTAAATGCCATCAGTATAAGATAGAAAGTTATTATTAATTCACTTTAGTGACGATTAGCCATCTATCACGACTTTTAATTACTATTTCATTTAACATTAGACCTGATTTTATACTATAAAAACAAAGCTTTAACACTATAGAGTAGTAATAGAAAACATTTTAAAACGATCAAATATGCATCATCAATTATTGATTTATGACGTTCAATAAAGATATATACTTATATTTTAATATCAAAGATGCCTAGAAGTAATTTCTTATCATTACTATATTACTCAATAAACTACTACTATATGAGTATTTTTTAACAAAGCGCTATTGTGATAATATTATTAGTGATAATAATTATTTAATTGGCTATCCCTATTTTGCTGACTAACAGTTGATTTTAGTAATAAACTTTGTGGTGACACTTTCAAAATAATCGCAATACATATTAATTCATCAACGGTTATCTTAGTATAACCATTTTCTAATTTTAGATAATATTGCTCTGTCATCCCTAACTGTAATGCAATTTTCGAACTTGATATATTTAATTCTTTTCTTCTATTTTGTATTCTTTTCCCTACCACTGTATTGATCATCATATACGCCCCTCAATGACAGGTAACCCTAATGATGATTCTAGTACAAATTGATAAAAACGATCAATAAAAAGATTACGATAGCCAACAGCTATCAAAAAACAAGCATTGATCGGTAGTAACAATACTTAGATAGATATACCTATAAATGCGTTTTTTAAGTATTAAATTTTAATAATTTGCCTTAATAAAGATTATTATCTAAACAAAAGCCTAATTTACAGTTAATGTAATGTTAAAAAATTAATACTTGTATGTAT
>NZ_BAABMO010000047.1:0-21707 GCF_054767435.1 Proteus sp. MB838 | reverse complement strand
AATCATCCGGTCTTCCAGCAACAAATGCCCAACAATGATGCCGAGCATCGGGAAACTGCGCTTTAATTGATTGGATATACGCTTTGGCAGCCTCAATCCCTTCAGTATGAGCAATAAATGTAATAAAACGGCTCTTCTTTATTTCTTCACTGAATTCTACCGTTTCAGCGGGGATCAAATAAGCTTTCATCAGGCTAAATGTAAGTCTCTTGTCATATTTTCAATTTTGTTATCGTGAATAATAATATTATCTTCAATACGAATGCCACCAAAAGGCTTGAAGTGTTCAATCAAATGCCAATCAAAATGACTACGATATTTCCCTTCACGCCAAGGTGCTAATAACGAATCAATAAAATAGAATCCTGGCTCAATGGTAAGTACCATTCCCGGCTCTACAATACGTGTACAACGTAAGAAAGGATACATGGCTGGCGCAGCTAAATGAGTCCCTTTATCATCCTGCATAAATCCACCCGCATCATGAACTTGTAAACCTAGCGCATGGCCTAATCCATGTGGTAAGAAGGGAGTTGTTAATCCTTCACTCACCATCTCTTCTTCGCTAATCCCCTTAACGATACCGTATTTATGTAATAATCCGGCAATACGTTGATGCATTTGAATATGATATTCGCTGTAGCGTACTCCCGCTTTCATTGTCGCTATCAATGCCTGTTGCGCATCATTCATATCTTTGACTAAAGCAGTAAATTCATGATTTTCTTTCGCTGAATAAGTACGCGTAATATCCGCAGCATACCCATTATACTCTGCTCCCGCATCAATAAGGAAACTACGATATTCATCTGGCGATTGATGATCTAATTTGGTGTAATGCAAAACAGCAGCATGTTCATTTAATGCAACAATATTGCCATAAGGTACATCTGTGTCCCGATGTCCTGTTGCCATTAAATAAGCCATATTAATATCAAATTCACTTAACTCAGCTTGGAATGCCTCACGAGCGGCGATATGTCCATTGACTGCCATTTTCTGCGCTTCGCGCATACATGCCAGTTCATAACCCGTTTTATAAGCACGATAATAATGATAATAGTTAAGAAGAGATTGGTTATTAACATTATCAAGACTGACACCTAATGAATCAGCCCGTTGTGTATTTGGCCCAATATAAGCAGTATTTTTATTAATAAAAGGTGCTAGCTCTTTTTGAATATCATCGACATTTTTTAAATGGATCAGCTCAATTTCATGGGTCCAATAGCTACTTGGTAAAGCTTCAACACTATGCCAATAATCAACAGGTGAATAGAACCAGAGTTTTGGTTTATTGACACCATCAACCAATAACCAACAATGTGGCACATCAGTTACTGGCACCCACGCTTTAAAGTGTGCATTCACTTTAAAAGGGTAATCACTATCATCAAGGAAAACACCAATAGGTTCACCAGAGTGAATCAAGACATTATCAAGGTGGTGTCTAGATAAAGCATCACGAGTACGATTTTGTAGTGTTTTGATATGTTCTTGATACAGAGAAAGCAATTTTTCCATTACTAATCACCTATCTTTATTTATTGTTAATTATTCAGCTTAACACGCCAACTCTTTTACAGGGTAACACCATAGCAAAAATAGCTTACCATGACTTATTACTATGTTTTTACGATCCTTAATTATGCTGATTTATTCATTTAAACCAATCATATAAAAATCAATATATTAGATAATTTCATTGTGATCAGCCCTACATTTCCTTAATCAAATATTTGCAATTAATTAACATTGTATTCACACTCTAATTATCTGGTCATACCAGTTTATACTTTAGGGAGAATACAAATGCTCTATCAAAGCGAAAATATTCAAGCCGATTGGGTGAAGCAAGGTATTGTTGAGCTCGTTTTCAATGCTAGCGGTTCTATTAATAAATTAGATACAAAAACGGTGGCAATGTTAAGCGAAGCGTTAACAGTATTAGAAAACACATCTGATCTAAAAGGGGTTATTTTACGTTCAGAAAAACCCGCCTTTATTGTTGGTGCCGATATTACCGAATTTTTATCACTTTTTGATGCACCCGTTGAAGAACTGACACAATGGCTACATTTTGCTAATCATATTTTCAATCGATTAGAAGATCTCCCCGTTCCTACAGTTTCTGCCATTAATGGCTACGCCCTAGGCGGTGGCTGTGAATGTGTATTAGCAACGGATTTTCGTATTGCATCACCGGATTTACGCATTGGTTTACCCGAAACAAAACTTGGTATTATGCCGGGTTTTGGTGGCTCTGTTCGGCTACCTCGCCTTATTGGCGTTGATAATGCCTTAGAAATTATTACCGCAGGTAAAGATATTAATGCCGAAACGGCACTTAAGAATGGCTTAATTCAAGCTATTGTCCCTGTTGATAAGCTAAAAGAAAGTGCCATTTCACTGATAGAGCAAGCCATTGATGGCAAATTTGACTGGCAAGCTGCTCGTCAACCTAAAACTGTGGCGTTAAGATTAACGGAACTTGAACATAAAATGTCATTTGCTGTGGCAAAAGGCATGGTGATGAAAGTCGCAGGCCCTCATTATCCAGCCCCAATGACCGCCGTTAATACGATAGAAAAAGCCGCATTTCTAGATAGAAAAGCGGCACTTGAATTGGAAACAGAAAACTTTGTCAAACTGACCCGCACCGATGTTGCCAAAGCATTAGTGGGTATTTTCCTTAATGATCAATATGTGAAAGGTATTACTAAAAAACGTCATGCTAGCTTACCAAAACAAGCGGCAGTATTAGGCGCGGGGATCATGGGTGGCGGAATTGCCTATCAATCTGCACTAAAGGGCATTCCTGTTACCATGAAAGATATTAATGCCAACTCCCTTGAATTGGGTATGACAGAAGCACTCAGTCTGTTACAAAAACGTCAAGAAAAAGGACGTATGAGTGCCGTTGATATGGCAAAAACCCTCGCCTCTATTCATCCTACCCTAAACTATGCCAGTGTAGCTGATGCACAAATTGTGGTCGAAGCGGTGGTTGAAAACCCTAAAGTAAAAGCCTCTGTACTTGCTGAAACCGAAGCGCTCCTTGCTGATCATGCTGTACTTGCTTCGAATACCTCAACAATCCCCATTTCGCTACTTGCCAAATCACTAACACGCCCTGAAAATTTCTGTGGAATGCACTTCTTTAATCCCGTTCACCGCATGCCTTTAGTTGAGATCATTAAAGGTGAAAAAACCAGTGAAGAGACGATTAATCGCATTGTCAGTTATGCTAGCAAAATGGGTAAAACGCCAATCATTGTTAATGACTGTCCGGGGTTCTTTGTCAATCGCGTGCTCTTCCCTTATTTCGCCGGGTTTTCTCTTTTATTAAGAGATGGTGCTGATTTTCTTGCTGTAGATAAAGTGATGAAAAAAGTCTTTGGCTGGCCAATGGGCCCGGCTTATTTACTGGATGTTGTCGGTATCGATACAGCGAATCATGCTCAAGCAGTGATGGCTCAAGGTTTCCCAGACAGAATGGGCAGTATTGATAAAGACGTTATTGCGCTTTTATATCAACAACAACGCTATGGTCAGAAAAATAATCATGGTTTCTATGACTACACTATTGATAAGCGTGGTAAAAAACAAAAGCAGGTAGATAACGATATTCACAGCCTTATTGAACATCATGTCGGCAAAAAACAGGAATTTAACCAAGACACTATTATTGCTCGTATGATGATCCCAATGATCAATGAAGTTATTCGTTGCTTAGATGAAGACATTATCGCCTCACCTGCAGAAGCCGATATTGCATTAGTGTATGGTTTAGGCTTCCCTCCTTTCCGTGGTGGTGTCTTCCGTTACCTCGATACCATTGGATTAGCACAATTTGTTGCAAATGCAGAGCAATACTCAGAATTAGGGCCACTTTACCAAATTCCTGAGAGCTTAAAACAAAAAGCATTACGTAACGAAACCTACTATCCAAAGCCTGCAAAAGTAGATGTTAACGTCAGAGAACTCGCTTAAGGAGAGAAGAAATGGAAAAGGTTGTCATAATTGATGGTGTTCGCACCCCAATGGGACGTTCAAAAGGCGGGGCATTTCGCCATGTAAGAGCTGAAAATCTCTCTGCGCAATTAATGCAAGCTTTGCTTAAGCGTAACCCTGATATTGATCCCAATGATATTGGCGATGTGATTTGGGGCTGTGTGCAACAAACTTTAGAGCAAGGCTTTAATATTGCACGTAATGCCGCACTATTAGCAGAATTACCGCATAAAGTTCCGGCAGTAACCGTCAATCGTTTATGTGGCTCTTCGATGCAAGCCTTGCATGACGGTGCTCGCCAAATTATGTTAGGAGAGAGCCAAGTTGCTTTAATTGGTGGCGTTGAACATATGGGTCATGTACCGATGACCTATAATGCTGACTTTAACCCAGCATTAAATCTTTCTGTGGCAAAGGCTTCATTCTCAATGGGGTTAACTGCAGAAATGTTAGCAAAATCATTTCAAATATCTCGTGAAGAACAAGACAAATTCGCCTATCGCTCACACCATTTAGCCGCCCTCGCGACCCAAAAAGGCTATTTTGACAACGAACTTGTTGCCATTAATGGTCATGATGCAGCAGGAGATTTTATACGCGTCAGCACGGATGAAGTTATCCGTTATAACCCAAGCCTTGATGAATTAGCACAACTTAGACCCGTGTTTGATCCCGCCACGGGCTCCGTCACTGCGGGGAATTCATCGGCCGTCTCTGATGGGGCATCCGCGATGTTTATCACGAGCGAAAGTTATGCTAAGCAACATCATTTAAAACCCCGTGCAATTATTCGTTCGATGGCGGTAACAGGTTGTGATCCGGCAATCATGGGATATGGTCCCGTTCCTGCCACTGAAATAGCACTAAAAAAAGCGGGGTTAACCCTCAGTGATATTGATATCTTTGAACTTAACGAAGCCTTTGCAGCGCAATCCTTAGCTTGCATGAAAAAAATGAATTTACTCGATAGCATTGATGACAAAATCAATCTTAATGGTGGTGCTATTGCACTTGGGCATCCATTAGGTTGTTCTGGTGCCAGAATAACCACCACGCTATTAAATATTATGGAGCGTAAAGATGCACAATTAGGATTAGCGACAATGTGTATTGGATTAGGCCAAGGGATAGCAACCATTATTGAGCGAGTTTAATCAAGATGATTTTTCATTTTGAGTAATATCACTTGGTTGACATGTTTGATTGCTTGGTTTTTTAACCATTTTCCCGCCGTCAGGGGCGGGTTTTTTTATGGTTTTTTTATCGTTATTGCGTGTTAAATAAACTCAAAAGCATCACTAAATAAGCGTTCTCTATCAGCATTACGCTCATTACAAAAACGATCTCGCGCTATTTTAGCCATTTCAAAACGTCCTGCGATATAAATATCATAGGATGATAAATCGCCAAAATCTTCACTAATTGCCGTTAATACAGTCCCTTTTCTACCACGCCAAGCGTCATCAGGTTGTTCAACAACAGGCACGACTGATAATGAGGGATACTTTTCCGTTAAATCTTGCAACTCATTAAGATCATAAAGATGTACCTGCTCTCGTCCTCCCCAATAAAGCGTTATCGCACGTTGAGGATTTTCTTGTAATGCCGCTAGCAAGATAGAGTGAGTATAAGAAAATCCTGTTCCTCCTGCGATAAGCAACAAAGGACGTTGGCTCTGTTGTCTAAACCACGCATTACCATGGGGAATATCAATCTTTAATTGTTGAGTTTCTAAAATAAGATCGAGCACAGCCATTGCGTAAAGATTCAGATCTGACGCGCCAATATGAAGCTCAATAAAGTCTTTATTTTCGGGAATAGAGGCAATAGAGAATGGGCGCTTATCTCGCTCATCCATAACCGCTAAAAGGTATTGTCCAGCCTGAAAATCAAATGGGCCATCAGGTAATAATCTTACCCGATACACCGTATCTGTTATCGGCTCAACGAGTGAGACTTTACAGTTCAGTATCGCCATGTTGTTCCTCTATTATTATTTAACAATATCGAGCTGTTCCCAAATAGTATCGACCCGCTGTTTTATTTCATCCGTCATTACGATAGGTCGCCCCCACTCTCTCTCTGTTTCACCGGGCCATTTATTGGTCGCATCTAACCCCATTTTGGAGCCTAAACCTGAAACAGGTGAAGCAAAATCAAGATAATCAATTGGCGTATTTTCCATCATAATGGTATCTCTTGCGGGATCCATTCTAGTTGTGATAGCCCAAATCACATCTTTCCAATCTCTTGCATTCACATCATCATCGCAAACAATCACAAATTTAGTATACATAAATTGTCGCAAATAAGACCAAACTCCCATCATTACGCGTTTAGCGTGACCAGCATACTGCTTTTTCATGGTCACAACCGCTAAACGATAAGAGCAACCTTCAGGAGGTAAATAAAAATCGACAATCTCAGGAAATTGTTTTTGTAATATCGGTACTAATACTTCATTAAGCGCAACGCCTAATACTGCCGGCTCATCCGGTGGACGCCCTGTATAAGTAGAGTGATAGATAGCATCTTTACGACGTGTTAGATGTGTTATGGTAAATACTGGAAAAGAGTCAATCTCATTATAATAACCAGTATGATCACCATATGGCCCTTCTGGTGCAAGCTCACCGGGTTCGATATACCCTTCGAGAATAATTTCGGCACTTGCCGGGACTTCCAAGTCATTGGAAAGGCATTTAACGACTTCTGTTTTATTACCTCGCAATAATCCAGCAAAGGCATATTCAGATAATGTATCTGGTACTGGCGTTACGGCACCTAAAATTGTCGCAGGATCAGCCCCTAATGCAACAGAAACGGGAAAACGTTCTCCTGGGTGTTTTTGACACCATTCTTGGAAATCTAACGCGCCACCGCGATGAGATAACCAACGCATAATCACCTTATTTTTGCCAAGCACTTGTTGGCGATAAATACCTAAATTCTGGCGCTCTTTAAAAGGCCCTCGCGTTACTGTAAGTCCCCATGTAATCAAAGGGGCTGCATCTTCAGGCCAACAATGCATCACGGGGATCTTAGTTAAATCAACATCATCGCCAGTTAACACAACCTCCTGACAAGGGGCTTTGCTCAGGCGCTTAGTTGGCATATTTAAAACTTGCTTAAATTTAGGTAACTTATCAAAAAGATCACGAAATCCTTTCGGAGGATCAGGCTCTTTTAAAAATGCTAATAGCTTACCCACTTCATGTAAGGCTTTAACATCATCTTGCCCCATCCCCATAGCAACACGCTCAGGTGTACCAAATAAATTACATAGCACTGGCATATCAAACCCTTTAGGATTTTCAAATAACAGTGCAGGCCCACCAGCACGTAATGTTCTGTCCGCTATTTCGGTCATTTCAAGGTAGGGATCTATTTCAAAGGTGATGCGTTTTAATTCACCTTTTTCTTCGAGTAATGAAAGGAAATCTCTTAAATCGCGGTATTTCATCATAATCTTACGAGCCAGTGAGTGAGAGAAAAGAGGGCAAAGCCCTCTTTGAAACACTATAAGCTAAACGCATAACTCACTAAAAAGCAATGCCTTTTATATGAGATTGCAAATTATTATTATAAACAGCGAAATGGAACCCATTTTGCCAACATTTTTGTATCAAACTGTTCTGGAAAAGTTTTTCCATGTTGGAAAATTTTAAAGCCTTCATTTTTAGCGCTGTAATAACGTAACTCTTCACCCTGAATATATAAGTAACTACCTTCACGAATGGCAACCACTATCTCGTCTGGGTTCATCGCACAAAACTCCGCAATACGCTCATCTCGAGTTTCGCCCATATGTCCACTAATGGTGGCATCAATATAGTGCGGGTTAATTTGTACAGGGAATAATCCCAGTGAAGGCATAACAACAGAACAGCGCACAGGCATATCATTTGTAGTACGGATAGTCGGAGTGGCAACATTACAACCCGCACTCCAACCGATATAAGGGATATTACGTTCACGAACTGCACGCTGGATAGGAACCACTAATCCTTTCTCATGCAGCATTTGGTTTAATAACCACGTATTCCCCCCACTAACTAAAATACACTCAGCATTGTTAATGGCTTCCACTTCTGAATCAAAATGTTCAATACAAGTCACTTCAATACCTAATACTTCTGATAATTCACGAGCACGTTGGTCGTGATCAGAACGAATAACCGCATATGCAATAAGCACGGCAGAACGAATACCACGCTTTTTAATCATGCTGTCGATATTATCTTTGGCGTAACTTAACCATTGTGGGTCCCCGGCAATCTTCCCATTACTCAATAAAAAAACTTCCATTTGAAAACCTCTTTATAATTATGGATCAGGATCTAAGATAATTATCTTGGGAGTTTTTTCTTGTTTTTGCCATCATTTTTTTGTCAACTTGTTACCTCTATCTGAGATAAGATTGAAACTTCTCAAAACCACTGCATTTATTGCGTCTGAACACGGTTTCAGTGATCATTTTCTAGTATAAAATTGCATTTCACTTGTTACATTTACCGACAGATGACTGTTACCTTTATCATAAATTTGCTATTATCCTCCTAATTAAGATCAACTAACCCTTTGTCTCTATTATGAAAAACTGGCACCTTCTGTATTGTAAACGCGGACAAATCGCTCGGGCGATCGAACACTTAGAACGTCAGCAGGTGATCTGCTTTACGCCGATGGTGACAATAGAAAAGTTAATAAGAAATAAAAGAACTTTGGTCACCGAGCCTTTGTTCCCGAATTATCTATTTATTCAATTTGATCCAGAGGTCATTCATACCACTACGATAAATTCTACCCGTGGTGTTAATGCCTTTGTGCGCTTTGGACGCTATCCTGTCACAGTGCCACAAGAGGTTATAGATACCTTACAATCGCCGTCACCGTCTTCAGTTATCTACAGTGAAGAAAATGTGCCGCATAGTGGTGATTATGTATTAATTACGGAAGGTGTTTTTCAGGGGATCAAAGCGATATACCAAGAGCCAGACGGCGAAACTCGCTCTATTTTGCTATTAAAAATATTAAATAATGAAGTGAAAAAATCCGTTGATAATAAAGAGTTTAAAAAAGAGCCTTTCTAAAAAGTTAACCCAGCCTTAGCTGGGTTAATAAATTATGTTTTTAGAAAACTCACTTCCTAAAATTATTTCTGCTGTTCTGTTGCTTGCGCCTCAGCCTCTTCAGCTTCTTCTTCTGGTGTTTTTCTTCTGCCATTATTGACATAAAAACGGGACACCAAGACACCAATCTCAAACAATAAATACATCGGTATTGCTAATAATGTTTGAGAAAAAACATCAGGTGGCGTTAATACCATGCCAATAACAAAAGCACCCACTAAGATATAAGGACGTTTTTTCTTTAATGCATCAGGTGTTGTGACACCACTCCAGCACAGCAAGATGATCGCAATAGGAACTTCAAATGCGGCCCCAAACGCCATAAACAGCGTCATTACGAAACTTAAATACTTACTGATATCTGGAATAAAGTTAACCCCTTCTGGGGTAGTATTCACAAAGAAACCAAATGCAAGTGGAAACACAACAAAATACGCAAACGCCATACCGAGATAAAATAATACGGTACTTGAAACCAGTAACGGTAACATTAAGCGACGTTCATGTTTATACAGTGCTGGTGCGATAAAAGCCCATACCTGATAAAGGATCACAGGAACAGAAGCAAAAACGGATACCATAATAGTCAATTTAATTGGCGTCAAAAAAGTTGAGGCAACATCAGTCGCACTCATATTTGACCCCTGCGGCAACTTATCAAGTAAAGGTGCCGAGATTAATTGATAGATATCGTTAGAAAAATAAACCAAAGCCAGAAAAACCACTAGAACTGAAACTAAGCTGTACATTAGACGCTTACGCAGTTCTATTAAATGGCTGATCAGCGGTTGGGTATCATTTACTGCCATGTTTTAGTGCTCACCATTTGCCTGATCAGTTGTTTTCTTCTCTACTGTTACTGTTTTAGTAACAGGAACATCTGGCTTAATAACATGTTCTGTATTTTCAGTTACCGTTTTGGAACTGTGTTGAACATCGTCATTCGCTTCAGCCAGTGCCGCTAAATCAGAAGGCGTAGGTTCCGTAGAGTCGGTTTTTACAGACTGCTCTGTCTCTGTAGATCCTGGCGTTGTAGGTGCTTGATAAGTTTCTTTTAAAGACTGTGCAGCCTCTTTTAACTCATCCATCGACGCTTTTAGCTCAGGGGATAATGTTTGCAAATTCGCTTTCTCTTCCACTTTCTTCAGGCTCTCTTGAAGCTCTTGAAGTTTTAGTTCTTGAGTTAGCTCATTTTGCACATTCGCCGCCAAAGAGCGTAATGCCCTTACCCAGCCAGCAATTGTTTTTACTGCTACGGGCAATCGTTCTGGCCCCAGAAAAACAAGACCTATCACCATGACCAATAGCAGCTGACTAAAACCAATGTCAAACACGGTTTACACCTGCTCTTTATTTTTGCTCTCAGTGGTTGACTTCTCTTCTGTCGAAGTCTTCTGCGCTAAATTTTTAGTATCAAAATCTGCGTCGTTCGTGGTTTTTTCTGCGTTGTTGGTCTCTTTTTGGTTTTCGTCACCCATCGCTTTTTTAAAGCCTTTGACTGAAGCACCCAAATCTGAGCCTAAAGTGCGCAGTTTATTAGTACCAAATAATAAGACTACGATGACAGCGATGATGAGTAATTGCCAAATGCTAATACCGCCCATTTTATGTTCCTCAACTATTTTAGGAGTTATACTTTACAACAGTGCCCATTATATACATCGAATTCAATTTTCGGGAATCTCGAATTCATATTATAAATTGTTCAAAGACAAACTTTGATGTGTTTTTATTGTGCATTACCTGATTTAAACCAGCCCCAAATCCATGCGAGAAGGCCTAAACTGATAAAAACACTAAATAATGTTTTAAAACCAGAAACAAAAAACAGGCTACCGCATAAAAATAGCGTTGTTCCCATACCCAATAAAAAATAGGACTGTCTTTGTTTGACTCTCTGTGAACTTATTTGTTCCGTCAATTTTTCTAGCGTTAACTTCATATTTTTGTGTTGTTTCAGGCTATCATAAACCAATTCAGGCAATTCAGGCATCTTTTCAATCCAGTAAGGCGCCTTACTTTTGATACCATTTACCAACGCAGTAATACCAATTTGACTATGTAGCCAATCTTCTAAGAAAGGTTTTGCCGTTTTCCAAAGATCAAGCTGTGGATAAAGCTGACGACCTAAGCCTTCAACATACAACAAAGTTTTTTGCAGTAAAACCAATTGCGGTTGTACTTCCATATTAAAACGACGAGCCGTATTAAAAAGATTCAGTAGCACATGCCCAAAAGAAATTTCTGACAAGGGTTTTTCAAAGATTGGCTCACACACTGTGCGAATAGCAAATTCAAAATCTTCTACATTGGTATCAGCAGGTACCCAACCAGAATCAACGTGTAACTCAGCCACACGACGATAGTCACGATTAAAGAATGCTAAGAAGTTTTCCGCTAAATAACGTTTATCTTCTTTATTCAGTGAGCCGACAATACCACAGTCAATGCCAATATAGTATGGATTTTCCGGATGATCATAACTGATAAATACATTACCCGGATGCATATCTGCATGGAAAAAACTGTCTCTAAATACTTGAGTAAAAAAGACTTTAACCCCACGCTCTGCCAATAGCTTCATATTGGTATTTTGGGCATTTAACGCATCAATATCTGAAACAGGAATACCATAAATACGCTCCATCACCATTACATTTTCATGGCAATAATCCGAATACACTTCCGGAATATAAAGCATAGAGCTATTTTCAAAGTTACGACGCAATTGAATGGCATTTGCCGCTTCACGTAATAGGTTTAGCTCATCAAGTAATGTTTTTTCATATTCGCGGATCACTTCTTTAGGCCGTAACCGACGCCCATCGGGTAAAAATGGCAATAAATTCGCTAACCGATACATCAAACGAATATCCGCTTTAATAACAGGCTGAATATCAGGACGGATCACCTTTAATACCACTTCTTTACCATTTTCTTTCAATGTAGCGGTATGGACTTGTGCAATTGACGCAGAAGCAAGAGGTGTTTCGTCAAAATCATCAAACCATTTATCGATAGGGCCACCAAATGATTTTTCAATATATTGTCGCGCTTTTTTACCATCAAAAGGAGCTACTTTATCTTGCAGTAACGCCAACTGATCAGCGATATGAGGAGGAAAAAGATCACGTCGAGTCGATAACATTTGACCCAGTTTTATCCAAACAGGCCCTAATGTTTGTAATGCAAGTCGTAAGCGCTCACCTAATGGTTTATCGGCATGCTGATTTTTGATCCAAAATAGTGCTCGGCACCCCAATCTTGCCGGCAAGGTAATTCGATGTTTAGGAATTAGCTCATCAAGCCCATAAGATAAGAAGACTTTAATAATATGATAAAGGCGCTTTAACTCACTGAGGAGCATTATTTTTTCTCCAAGGTGCTTAACCGTTTTTCTAACTCGGCTGTTTGCTGTGCCAGTTGTTCTATTTCATCATAAAAATGGACAGTCTCTAATGTTGAGGGGGCGGTTTTCCACTCTTCAATCAAAGCGTCTCTTAAATAAGCTTTTTGTCGGCCAAATAGTGTAGTGAATAATTTGAGCCCTTTACTTGCTGCAAGCGATAATCCTTCTGCAGCCAAATCACCAATATAAGGCGCTAAATATTGCGCAGGCTCCCAGGGTGCCATATCCAGCAAGGCAGACCAGTTTTGTACCACCTGCATATCGCCTTCAATGGTAATATCACCACGATTAATTAATTCAGACAACTTTTGTCGGTCAGTGAGTTTAATTAAAGTTAATAATTTAGTTTTTATCGTGCAATCAGTCTCATCATTCCATTGAGTTAACACATCAACTTGCTGTTCGCTGAAAATTAAATAGATAGATTGAGGAAACTCATTAATAGAAAGCGCCAAGACTTTGCCCGCAAGGCGATTGCGGGCAGGTTTAAGCACATTTTCCTGATATAAAACATGATTAAGTGCCGTTTCCATCGATGCAGTTATCAGTGGATAGAGCACTTGAGAAGCAATATCATGAGAAAAAGTGGCTTTTTCCATCTTAGAATTTAAACCCTTTGTGTAATGCAACTATACCTCCAGTCATATTGGTATAGGAAACCTGATCAAACCCAGCTTCTTCCATCATTCCTTTTAATGTTTCTTGGTCTGAGTGCATGCGAATGGATTCGGTTAAATAGCGATAGCTATCTGCATCATTCACAATCACTTGACCAATTCTTGGTAATATATGGAAAGAGTAAGCATCATAAATCTTACTTAGCGGATCAAGAACGGGTTTAGAGAATTCAAGGACTAATAGACGTCCACCGGGTTTTAGCACACGGAACATAGAACGTAACGCTTTGGCTTTATCAGTCACATTACGTAAACCGAACGAGATAGTGATACAGTCAAAGTAATCATCAGGGAATGGCAGCTCTTCTGCATTCGCTTGTACATAACTGACATTACCAACAATACCGTGATCACGCAGTTTCTCACGTCCCATTTTTAACATGGAGTCATTGATATCAGCTAAAACCACTTCACCATTCTCTCCTACTAAACGAGAGAATTTTGCCGTTAAATCGCCGGTTCCACCTGCCAAGTCAAGTACACGTTGATTACGTCTTACACCACTTGCCTCAATGGTATAGCGTTTCCAGACACGATGGATGCCAAAAGACATTAAGTCATTCATTAAATCGTATTTAGATGCAACAGAGTGAAAAACCTTGGCCACCATGGTTTGTTTTTCATCTTTGTCAACGGTTTGGAAACCAAAATCTGTTGTTTCCTTAGATTGTTGAGTCATATTATTTGCCCGCTAATTAATCAAAATTTAGTAAATTCAGTACATTTCTTGCCCGGAAACCGCTATTTTTATTTATGTAAATCAATCAGAAGCTGATTTTTCAACCAGATCATTATCAATGGTCTTTTTTATCTCAACCCCTAAGGATTTAAAGCCTTCTGCTTGGCTGATAAGGTTTCCACGACCTTCAGAGAGTTTTTTCATCGCTAATAGATAACCCGATTGCGCTTTTTGAATGCTATTACCTAGCCCTTGCATATCATCAACGAAAAGTCTTAATTTGTCATACATTTTAGCCGCTCTATCAGCAATTTCTTGCGCATTTTGGCTTTGGTATTCATAACGCCACAATGCGGCTATTGTACGCAAAGCAACAAGTAAAGTAGATGGCCCAACCAACATTATATTATTTTTCAATGCTTCTTCTAATAAATCTGGAGAATGACCAATAGCAACGAGGTAAGCAGGCTCTATCGGTATAAACATTAAAACGTAGTCTAACGAAGTCACTCCCGGTAGCTTATGATAATCTTTGAGACTTAAGCCTTTAATGTGCGCTCTGATAGAGCTCACATGAGCATGCAGCGCTTGTTTTTGTTCATTTTCATCACTGCTATTAAAGTATCTTTCATAAGCAATCAGCGACATTTTAGCATCAATAATCACATCTCGACGATGCGGTAAATGCACAATCACATCGGGTTGATAACGACTGCCATTTTCATGGCGAATACTGACTTGAGTTTCAAACTCGTGCCCTTCGCGTAAACCAGATGACTCTAAGATCCGCGCTAATACCGTTTCTCCCCAGTTGCCTTGGATTTTATTATCCCCTTTTAAGGCATTAGTCAGATTAACGGCTTCTTGCGCCATTTTGACATTGAGTTGTTGCAGTTGGCGAATTTCATGTACCAGTGTATGCCTTTCTCGCGCTTCTTGTCCAAAACCTTCTTGTACCTGCCGACGAAAACTCTCTAGTTGCTCTCGAAATGGAGAAAGGAGATGGGTTAAACCTTGACGATTAAGCTCTTGCGCTTTACGTCCACTTTGCTCAAAAATGCGGTTAGCCAGATTTTCAAACTGAGTGGCTAGTCGTTGTTCACTATTAAGCAGTAAACGCTGTTTCTCTTCAGCGGATATTCGGCTCTCTTCCCAACGCGTGGTCACTTCCCTTAATTCGGCCTCTTGAGAAGTAATTATTTCACGTTGTGCACGTAACTCTTGCTCTAAATGCGCTATCTGTTGTTGTAAAGAAGGGATCACCAATGCTTTTTGTTGTGCAACCGCAAGCTGAGTATAATTTTCACGTAATAGGTTTTCTTTTTCGGCTAAGCGTTGTTGGATAAGCCACCAAACGGCGATCCCCCCCACCAATACACCGCCTAATAAACCAATGATCCCGTATAACAACTGAATATCCACTCAAGTAACCTTTTTATTTTCTAGCGGGCTACGTTAAAACGCATCAGTAACATTGTCTAGCAACAATTTACATCATACGCTGATTTGCGATAAAGGACGCAATTATCCTATCCATTTCGCCAGCCATTGCAGGCCAAACGCCCCTGGAGCCAGAATACCAAATGCCCAGATCATCGCAGAAGCCAAATTCGCCAGCTGAAAATAGCGTTGTGGCATAGCACAAATACCCGCAACTAAAGGCACTATTGCCCGAAAAGGCCCAAAAAATCGCCCAATAAATACCCCCCAAACACCCCAGCGATTAAAAAATTGATGCCCTCTTACCAAGGTCTGCGGTGAGCGAGAAATCGGCCATAAGTTTCTTACCCCTTCTTTATAGTGATAACCCACCCAATAGGAGATCCAATCACCAAAAAAAGCGCCTAGGGCGGCGGCAAGCCAAATTGGCCAAAAGAGTAGACCACTTTCACCTATTAATGCTCCTAGGCCTAATAGGATAACAGTGGCAGGTATTAATAACGAGATAAAGGCAAGTGACTCACCAAATGCGAGTAAGAACACGATAGGCACAGCCCATATTTCGTGCTCTTTTACAAACAGAGTGATGGTATGAATAATGTCTTGTACTGTCACAATAGAGACCTTAAATTCGGTTAATTTCAGTAAAAAAGCACAACATCTTTAACCGAATATAAATCACTTCACTATTCGAGAAAATAGTTTTGTAAGCTTTCTCTACTTTGCGCATCCAAGCCAATATCTTTTTCAAGCCAAGTATCGATATTGCCATAGTGTTGATTAATACTGGCAAGGGCTGTTTGCAGGAACTCTTCTTGTACTGAATAAACATACGCAAATTTATTCACCACATTTTCACTCAGTGTTTTAGCATGCTCTTCTAAAAGATAAGCGCGGAAAGGCGCTAATGTTTCATTGGTGAGTAAGTAATCTTCCATCACCACATCTAATGAGGCCCCTAAGGCAAATAGAACTAAAGCAGAGCCCACCCCCGTTCTATCTTTACCTACTGCACAATGTTGTATGACACCGCCTTTTTCTGGTTGCTTCAACAACGTTGCCAACTGTTTATAAGCCGGATTATTAATAGGTAGTAATTTATATAGCTGAAACATAAATGCTTTAGCATCAAACTGTTCCAGTATTTCTGGGGTGAGTTTTTCAAGGTTAGCTGACACTTCTTTCGATAATGGATTGGCTGGAGCATGGTAATATTGTGCCCCTTCCCATACTCGATCCGGCTTATCAACAATTTCACCTGTGTCACGATAGTCTAAGATTTGAAAAAGATTTTTATCAATAAGAAGCGCTTGATCGGTATCCGTTAATCTATCCAGTGAACCGGAGCGAAAGAGTAAGCCGGGTTTGATAATACCGCCATTACTGAGCTTTTTTCCCCCTAAATCACGAAAGTTAATCCCACCTGTTAAAGGCAACACCGAAGGATGTGTTTGTAAGATATCAGTCATAATGCCTCTTCTCATTGTTGTATTGTTAAGACCATCAAGACCTTAACAGAAATCTATAACGGTTGACATATTAACATGATGAATTACCGCACAAAAAAAGCCTTTAATACACCAATGTATTAAAGGCTTTAGTATTTCATTTAGAAAACTTATTTCATTAAAGTGCGAGCAGCTTCAATCACGATACCTAATGCATTATTTTCAGTTTTCTTCAGTAATTCAGCATCGGGGATCTCTTGTTGGGTACGGTTAACAATAACACCTGCAACCATACCTGCACGTAAGCCTTGGCTTGCACACATGGTTAATAATGTAGCGGATTCCATTTCATAGTTCATCACACCCATTTCTTGCCACTCTTTCATAGAGCCTTTAAAACGACGAACGACTCGACCTGTATAGGTGTCGTAACGCTCTTGGCCTGGGTAGAAGGTATCAGAAGAGGCTGTAACACCAACGTGAACCGTTGAACCAT
This sequence comes from Proteus sp. MB838, assembly GCF_054767435.1. Taxonomy (NCBI): domain Bacteria; kingdom Pseudomonadati; phylum Pseudomonadota; class Gammaproteobacteria; order Enterobacterales; family Morganellaceae; genus Proteus; species Proteus sp. MB838. Next base: position 4,412 of record NZ_BAABMO010000047.1, on the reverse strand, counting down.
TGTCTTTAGCCGCTTTATACAGTGCATTCATACATTCAAAGTCAGACACTGCAGGGAATTCCATTGGTGCAAAGTGCAAACTTGCACCATCTAAACGAACCGCTGCTGTGGTTACTAAGATGTCACCAACATTGATGTGCTCTTGAATAGCGCCCGTTGTACCAATACGTAAGAAAGTACGAATACCTAATTGTGCTAATTCTTCCACTGCAATTGAGGTTGATGGACCACCGATCCCTGTAGAACAAACGATCACTGCTTTTCCATCAATTTCACCACGCCATGAGGTGTACTCACGTAAAGAGGCCAGATGAACTGGGTTATCCATTAATTTGGCAATTTTTTCAACACGCTTAGGATCACCTGGAACAATTGCTAAAGTGGCACCCTGTAGGTCATTTTTGGTTAAACCTAAGTGAAATACATCAGACATATCGGACTCCTCAATGGGACAAAACCAATGTTCATTAAATTAAGTGTTACTTTATCAGTTTTTTAGACCTTTTTAGTGACTGACATCACCTGTCAGGTAATAAAAAAAGTAACAATTTCATAAAAACGTGATAGTTATCACAAATAACAGTGTCGAATAGCGACGCTATGGCGGCATTATCAATATCGCTTTGGCGTAATAAAATCCTGCATTCTATTCTTGCTTAGTCGGATAAATATCACTTGAGTATAGATGAAGATACTAACTTCACGTACACTACTCGCCTTTAAAATTAACATCTCAATATAACGTAATAATGCGTTGATAGTTATTGGAGCAAGCATGAGCTTATTTAACCAAATCGCAAGCCTGTTGGGCGGTGAGAAAATTAATCAATTCAAAACAGTACTCGAATGGGTAGAAACCCAAGGGGGAATTGAAGGCTTGGTTAAACAGTTTAATAGCGCAGGATTAAGTGAACTGATCCAATCTTGGATTAGCACAGGCAGTAATTTACCTATTAATGCCGAGCAAATCGTACAAGTTTTTTCATCGCCAGTGATTAATGAATTGGCTGCAAAGATCAATATGAATACCGCTGAAGCCTCTGATATGGCAGCACAATATTTGCCAAAATTGGTTGATAAACTCACGCCAGAAGGTGTTATCCCCAAAGAGTTAGATTTAATGAGCGCCGGTATGGATATACTTAAAGCAAAAATCTTTGGTGGCTAATAAATTGAATGATGGCTATGGCGCTATTGTTTCTTAACCAATCAAGCGCAATAGCCATCTTGCTTTCTATAATCAATCACTCTCATCACTGCATTAAAGCGTAATTAGAGAATACCTTCCTCTATTAATGCCTCATGAAAACGTTGTTTTTCTTCTTCTGTTGCTTGAATTCGAGCTAAAGGAACATCTAATACATAAGGAATATTTTGTTGTGGCTCGTACACCGCCAAAACATAAGTTTTGCCTTCCATTTCTAATGTAATGGGTGGCGTTTTCTTATTACCTGAATAAGTAATTGAAGTCTCTTTTCCGGCAACATTGGTTTTATAGGTAGCAATAAATTGTTTATTACTCACAACGACCTTAGCAGGGATAGCCGTTAATTTTAAAGGTTTGGTGCCTACTGAAAGCAATGCTTTTTTGACTTTATTGCTGATCATTTGACGATAAATGAAAAAGATCACGCAAAAAGCAAATAATGCAGTAAAAACTAATGCACTAATTAAGCGTAACCAAATATTATCAATTGCCACATCGACGGTCATTTTAGTCAGATCGTTTTCATCTGCTACTGGCTCAACCAATATATCTTTATTGCCAAAATCAAGAAAAGTAAAATTTCGTGAAACCTCGTTACCTTTATAGCGTAAGTCAACACTACAATTGGTTAAAACAAATAGTTTTGAACGGCAAGAGCCATCAACATCGGCATCAATAAATACGGGGTTTTTACTAATTTGATAATCATAAACAATATTAGGAATTTGATAAGCACTAAATACTGTCATCCCTAACATTGCAATCACTAAAAATAAGGTACGGAATAAACCGCCATCCCCTTTTAATGGAGATAATGTTAAAGCTCGAGTAGGAAATGCATTTAATATTTTTTCTGACAGGTGAATACCATTTTGCACAATATCTATATCCATAAAATTAAGTTTTGTGCAGTATAGCAATATTAAAAAATATCAATAATAAGATTATCTCTTATTTTTATTTACCTATTAATAAACATTTTTGATTAATAAGAAAAAAATAGCCTATTATATTGATAACATCAAAATAACAGGCTACTAAAATGTATTATTTAAATATTATTATACGTTCTGGCGTAAATATTTAGCCGCTTCAACCATATTTGCCAATGCTGCACGGGTTTCACTCCACCCCCGCGTTTTTAAACCACAATCTGGATTTACCCATAAACGTTCCGCAGGGATACGCGATTGCGCTTTTCTTAACAATCCAACAATCCATTCTACATTCGGTACATTAGGCGAATGAATATCGTATACCCCAGGACCAATTTCATTTGGATAATCAAAATGTTCAAAGGCTTCTAATAACTCCATATCTGAGCGTGATGTTTCAATGGTGATCACATCCGCATCCAATGCAGCAATCGCCTCCATAATGTCATTAAACTCGCAATAACACATATGTGTATGAATTTGTGTCTCATCATCAGCGATAGCTGCACTGAGCTTAAAGGCATCAACAGCCCAATCTAGGTATGCTTGCCACTCATCACGACGTAACGGTAATCCTTCGCGTAATGCAGGCTCATCTATCTGAATAATACCGATACCGGCTTTTTGTAAATCATCCACCTCATCACGTAACGCTAACGCAATTTGTTTAGCGATAGTTTCACGGCTGACATCCTCACGCGGGAAAGACCAACATAAAATAGTCACTGGCCCAGTTAACATACCCTTAACTGGCTTATCGGTTAATGATTGAGCATAAGTCGCCCAATCTACCGTAATCGGTGCAGGACGGCTAATATCACCAATGATCACCGGCGGTTTTACGCAGCGGGAGCCGTAGCTTTGTACCCAGCCATTTTGAGTAAAGACATAACCTTCAAAATGCTCGCCAAAATATTCAACCATGTCATTACGCTCAGCTTCACCATGAACCAACACATCAAGCCCTAAGCGCTCTTGTTCATCTATGGCTTGCTTAATATGCTCGCTAATATTAGTGCGATAAGCAGTGGTATCAATACGCCCTTTTTTAAAGTCTAAACGTACTGTGCGGATCTCGGTAGTTTGTGGGAATGAACCTATGGTTGTCGTTGGCCACAGAGGGAGATTAAACCGAGCGCGTTGCACTTTAGCTCGTTGTTGATAAGGCGATGTTCTCTCACTGTCTTGTGCATTAATCGCCTGCAAGCGTGCGGCCACTTTTGCATTATGTACACGACTAGAGTGTTCACGTTGACGAATGGGGGCACTGTATTGGGCAAGTTGTTCGTCATATTCACCTTCTGGTGCATTTAATGCTTTTGCGAGTAACGCCACTTCTGCACATTTTTGCACCGCAAAGGCAAACCAGCTTTTCACTTCATCATCAAGCTTAGTCTCCGCACTTAAATCAATTGGACTATGCAACAAAGAGCATGATGTGCCAATCCATAATGGACGCTTACCTTTTAATGCAACTACTTGTTGATAACGGGTAGTTAGATCCGCTTTCCAGACGTTGCGACCATTAATGACCCCTAACGATAACACCCAGTCTTTAGGCAATGCTTGGTGTATAACTTGCAATGCGTCCTGTCCTGCACATAGATCAATATGTAGTCCATTTACCGGTAAGTTTTTAATAATATCAAGATGATGAGTAATACCATCAAAATAGGTAGTCAATAATAGTTTAACCTGTCCAGTCAATGCTTGATAAGCAACTTGATAAGCATTTTGCCACTCAATGGGTAAATCAAGAACCAGTGCAGGCTCATCAATTTGTACCCATTCGATACCTTTTTGCTGTAACTGACTCAATACTTGCTGATAAACAGGTAAAATAGCGTCTAACAGTGACAATCTATCAAACTCAGGTCCTTTAACTTTTCCTAACCATAAGTAGGTGATCGGCCCCAAAAGTACCGGTTTCACATTATGGCCTAATGCTAAAGCCTCATCGACTTCATCCAGTAGCTGTTGCCACGCCAGTGTAAATGATTGTCCTTGCTGAAATTCTGGCACGAGATAGTGATAGTTAGTATTAAACCATTTTGTCATTTCTGAGGCGGCCGCAGGTTTACCCGTTGGTGCTCTGCCTCTCGCCACTCGAAATAGAGTATCAAGATCTAGGCGACCATCTTCATTACGATGGCGTGGCGGTATATTGCCTAATAGGAGACTAGTACCCAAGACTTGGTCGTACCAAGCAAAATCACCAACGGGTAATAATTCGACTCCTGCATTAGCTTGCTGTTGCCAATGACGAGCGC